>NZ_JADIZS010000005.1:0-248873 GCF_016704685.1 Candidatus Amarolinea dominans | reverse complement strand
CGAGAACGTCTTCGAGCAATTGGGGCTTTCTACCACCCAGGCCATCACCCTTTTCTATCAGCAGGTCAAGCTCAACCGCGGCTTGCCCTTCGATGTACGCATCCCCAACGCGGTCACGCAGCGCACCTTTGCCGAGACAGATGCCGGTGAGAATATCGTCCGGTGTGAGAACCCAGAAGACATGTTTGCGCGGCTGGACATCTGATGCGCACGCCCAACACACGTAGCAGGCCAGCGTGTGCCGGCCAAACCATGTGTGTACCGATTCGCCGTGCGGGCGGCTGACGCGAGGAATTGCCGACTGTGCCCATGAACGCCGAGACAGCCGAACGGTCGAAATAGAGGTGTGCGTCATGTACTCACAAGTGTTACACTCGATACGTAGTTGGAAGAGCAACTTGCAGAGGACGCTCGACACCCAAATCCGTAAGAATCTACGCAGTTTGGGATTATGGTAGAACCTCGCTACGCTTACGCTGATGAGAGCGGCGATCCAGGATATGCGTTCAGCGCGAACTCTTCGCCGCGCTTTGTGGTGGGCGTGATCTTGCCAGAACAACCAGAACAACTCACTGATCAGTTGCTCGCAGTGCGACGTGTCCTGGGCAAGCCAGCGACCTTTGAATTTCGGTATCATCAAGCAAATGCTGCCATCCGTCAGGCATTTTTCGGCGTGATCTGCGATGAACCCATTGCCGCCCTGGTCGCGGTGATACACAAACAGTACGCGCCTGCGGATTTTAGACGATTGGGCAAGTCGGGGATCTATAGCCATGCGCTGGCCGGATTGGCGCTGCGCGCGCCGATGGGATTAGCCAACTGCAAATTGCACCTGGACGGCAGCGGAAAGCAGAGAGAATTCCTACAGGGGCTAAAATCACAGACGCGCTGGGCTTGTCGTGTTGCCAATCGTTCAGAGCAAAGTTGGCGCGACATCCGTCTTTTGGACTCAACCCACCCTCTGATTCAGTGCGCCGACATGATTACGGGGGCGGTTGCCGAACATGCCAACCACGGCGATCGGCACTGGTTCGATGTGATCTCCGCGCAGATAGTCGTACTTTGGCATGAACGCTTCGAGCAGGGCGGGAAGAAAAAAAACTCTCCCGACTAGCCCTTTCGGGCAAGCCGCCCATGGAGGGCGACGATTCGTCGAGAGAGATAAACGGCGTTACCGTTTTGTTATAATGGAGTATACATGGTTCTTCCCTTGTTGACAAATCGTGAATTGGTGTTACCATGACCATCCACCCCTACTCCGAAGATCATCTTGTCGAGCAGCCCGCCATCGAGCTTTTTGCCGCGCTCGGCGGGATGGCGTTCATTGGGGGGACTGGAAGCCTACCATGAGTTCCACATCGCCCATCTGGCAACCCCGTTACACGCTCACGCCCGCGATTGCACGCGGGCTGATGACGATCGAGTCGGCGCGCACGGTGGTGGAGACGACGCCGCTGCCGCCGGCGGTTGAAGCTGAACTGCGGCGCCGGGCGCGGGTGCGCTCCGCTCACTATTCCACGCGCATCGAGGGGAATCGCCTCACGCTCGCCCAGGCCGAGGCGGTGGTTGCCTCCAGCAAGGCGCAGTTCCACGGACGCGAACGAGATGTGCGCGAGGTGCGGAATTACTGGAACGCGTTGCTGCGCGCCGAGGAGTGGGCCGCAACGAAGGCGCCGCTGACAGAAGAGATGATCCGCCGGATGCACGCCCTGGTCGAAACGGGGCCGCGCGCCCGTCCGACCCCCTATCGCGACGGACAGAATGTCATTCGCGAATCCGGTTCGAATGCCATTGTGTATCTGCCGCCTGAGGCCACGGATGTGCCCGGACTGATGGCGGCCCTGGTCGGTTGGTTCAAATCCGCCGAGAAAGAACAGCTTCCGGCGCCCGTTGCCGCCGGCTTGATGCACTATCAGTTTGTGACCATCCATCCCTATTATGACGGGAACGGACGCACCGCCCGCCTGCTGGCGACATTGATTCTCAGCCGGGCAGGATACGGGCTGAACGGGTTCCTTTCTCTGGAGGAGCATCACGCCAGGGATTTGGAGGCCTATTACCATTCGCTGGCGGTCCATCCACACCACAACTATTACGAAGGCCGGGCAGAGGCGGATCTGACCCCCTGGCTGGAATACTTTGTCCTCACGGTGGCGACCGTCTTTTCGACGGTTAGAGAGGAAGTTATCGGCAATTTATCGGCAATTTATCGGCAACAATGCCGCACGAGGCATCATGACCACCTACCCCTGCAGCGAAAAACGCCTGGTCGAGCAGCCCGCTATCGGGTTGTTTGCCGTGCTCAGTAAGTTCAACCCCGCACTGCCGCCGGCGGCCATTGCCGCCGCCATCAACGAGCTGACCCGCAACCTGCTGCTGCCGCGTCTGCGGCCGGAGAAAATGGAGGTTTCGTAAAGCCTATGTGGATCTGGATACTGATCGGCCTGGTCGGGGCTGGTTTGCTGGCGGTCGCTTATCAGGCCGTGCGAGCCGGTTACGAGTCTGCGCCATACAAGGTGGTACGGTCGGACGGAAGAGTTGAGGTGCGCGATTACGCGGCGCTCACGGTGGTGGAGACGCCGATGGCCGCTGACAACCGCGACGGTGGCTTCTCGCGCCTGTTCCGGTTTATCAGCGGCGGGAACGAGGCCAGGCAGAAGATCGCCATGACCACGCCGGTGTTCATGGCTGGCAGCGCAACAAACGCGACGATGGCGTTCGTGATGCCGGCGAAGTTCAAGCCGGGCGAGACGCCCAAGCCGTCAGATGATGCGGTAACGGTGCGCGAGCTGCCGGCGGGGCGGTTCGCGGTGCTGCGCTACAGCGGCGGGCGCAACGCGCAGAACGAGGCGAAAGCGTTGGCGCGGTTAACGGCGTGGATGGAGGCGGCGAAGTTGCGCGCACTGTCGCCGCCGGTGTATGGTTATTTCGATCCGCCGTGGACGCCGGCCTTTCTGCGCCGCAACGAGGTGATGCTGCGGGCGGAGGAAGTTGCCGGATCGGGCAAGGTCAAGGAGTGAATCGTGGATGAGTGCAGAGTGCAGGCGAGGGTGTGACATGGTTCCAGCGAGAGAGACATCACTCCCACAGCGGCCCAACGCTTTGCGGCTTGGCCTGTGCTGCCAGTTCGTGCGCCAGCCGATCAAGTTCCGTGTGACGACGGCCACAGCGATGCTGCGCTTGCCCAGGCCGGCGCAGTTGGCGCGGCTGGCCGAGCTGTGCCGCGCCAATGCCGAGGCGCTGCTGGCCGCGCTGCAATTCTGCGCGGGTCATGGCATCGGCGCCTTCCGCATCAACAGCCAGATTCTGCCCGTGAAGACGCATCCCGAGGCGGGGTACGAGATGAATGAACTGCCGGGTGGAGCGGAAATCATTGCGCGCTTGCGCGAGTGCGGTCAGTTTGCCGGCTCGAACAATCTGCGGCTGTCGTTTCATCCGGGCCAGTTCGTGGTGCTCAATTCCCCAAACCCGATGACCCTGGCGAGTTCGCTCGCCGAACTGAACTACCAGGCCGAGATCGCGGAATGGGTCGGCGCAGATACGATCAACCTCCACGGCGGCGGTGCGTATGGCGACAAGACCGCCGCGCTGGGCGCCTTGCGCAGGAACATCGAGCGCCTGCCCACACCGGTGCGATCACGCCTCACGCTGGAGAACGACGACAAGGTGTACACGCCCTCCGATCTGCTGCCTGTCTGCGCCGACACTGGCGTGCCGCTGGCTTACGACGTGCATCATCACCGCTGCCTGCCCGACGGCCTGAGCGTGGCCGAGATCACCGAACGCGCCCAGGGGACATGGCAGGCCGAACCGCTCTTCCACATCTCCAGTCCGCTCGCAGGGTGGGACGGACCGAAGCCGGAGCGGCATCACGATTACGTCGAAGCCGGCGATTTCCCCGTGGAGTGGCTGGGTTGGCCGCTCACAGTGGATGTCGAGGCCAAAGCAAAAGAGCTGGCAGTGATCAGACTGATCGCTGATCTGAATGGCGATAACGTCCGAGTAACTGCTCAGCCTGCCTGGAATTCAGACAGGATTGACAGGATTGACAGGATATTCGAACTCTCGTGCCGATAGTTTTGCACACCACAGAGCAAGAATCCTGTACATCCTGTTCATCCTGTCCAAATCGGCCTGCAGGGTGAGCAGTTACTGCCAATGACCAAATTGCTTTGACACTGAGGTGCGTGAGCGAGGACAGATGCTGCTTAGCTGGACACCCTTGTCGTCTGCAGCCAACCCGCGGCCGCGACGAGGTCCACGTTGCCGCCGCTGAGAATGACGCCGACGCGCTGGCCCGCCAGGGCATAGCGCCGGTTGAACAGCGCGGCCAGGCCCAGCACCCCTGTCGGCTCGACCACCAGCTTGAGCCGCGTCCAGACAAAGGCCAGCGTGCGCACCAGGTCGTCGTCGCTGACGGTCAGCATCTCATCCACGTAATGCCGAATCATGGCAAAGGTCAGATCGCCCAGGCTGCCGGTGCGCGCGCCGTCGGCAATGGTCTGCGGATTGTGGCTGGTCTGCAGCACGCCGCTGTAGAAAGAGCGCGTCGCGTCGTCGCCGGCCGCGGGTTCCACGCCGATGACCCGACAGCCAGGCGCCAGGTGTTTGGCCGCCAGTGCGCAACCGCTCAGCAGCCCGCCGCCGCCGCACGGCACGAACAGATAATCCAGCGGCCCCACCTCCTCGAACAGTTCCAGGCCGGCCGTGCCCTGGCCGGCCACGATGTGCGGATGGTTGTAGGGCGGGATCAGGACATACCCGTGACGCTGCGCCAGCTCCTGCGAAATCGCCTCGCGCACGTCCGTGGCCGGATCATACAGCACGACGGCGGCGCCATAGTCACGCGTGGCGTTAAGTTTCAGCGCCGGCGCATTGTTGGGCATCACAATCGTAGCCTTGACGCCCAACAGTTGGCTCACCAGGGCGACGGCCTGCGCATGGTTGCCCGACGAATGGGTGATGACCCCGGCCGCCTTCTCCGCCGCGCTCAGCCGGCTGATCGCGTTGGTCGCCCCGCGAAACTTGAAGGCCCCCACCCGCTGCAAGTTCTCACACTTCAGAAAAATCTGGTTGCCACAGGCCGCGTCCAGCAGGCGCGAAGTCATCACCGGGGTGCGGTGGGCGACGCCGGCAATCTGCCGCGCGGCCGCTTGAACTTCCTCAAAACTGACCATCTCTCGCTCCCCTCTCACACGCTCATCCCGGCTTATGTCACCTTGATTGCCTGCCCGCCGGTCATCGGCAGCAGGTCGGCGGGCGCCAGGCGAAACACCGCGTTGGGCGTCCCGGCCGCGGCCCAAATGATGTCGTACTGCAAGAGGTCTTCATCAATGAAGATCGTCAGCGGCGCCGCATGGCCGAGCGGAGGCACGCCGCCGATGACAAAGCCCGTTTGCTGCCGCACAAAATCGGCGTCAGGCTTCTCGATCGGCTCACCGACGATAGCACGCATGGCCTTCTCATTCACCCGGTTGGCGCCGCTGGCAATGACCAGCAGCGGCCGGCCGCCGTGCCGTGTCTTGAACACCAACGACTTGGCGATCTGCCCCACCGTACAGCCCACAGCCGCGGCCGCCTCCGCCGCGGTGCGCGTCGTCTGCGCAAACTCGATCACCTCATACCCAAACCCCATACCGCGCAGCGCATCCTGCACCCGCTGCGCACTCGGTGATAGTAACTCCATGACAATGCCCCCTCGTTATTCGCCACGCGGACCCAAGGGGCCGTCGCGGAATTAGTTTTCCATCTGCGCTTCGTAGGCAAGCGTGGAACCTGGGCTATTTATTCTGTGACAGGCCCTAAGGGCAATTGCCTTTGAGTTTGGCGCACAATTTCCCGTTTTGCCAGCTCAGGTTTGCCCTGCAAGCGGTTGGGCGCATCACAAATTGGGAGCGCGTCCCGTAGGGACGCCTTGACTTGAGCCGACGATGCCCCCCGCGCCCGTCGTCCCGTAGGGACGCCTTGACTTGAGCCGACGATGCCCCCGCTCCCGTCGTCCCGTAGGGGACCCCCGACGTGCCCCCCCCCCGTCCCGACCCCCGTCGTCCCGTAGGGACGCCTTGACTTGAGCCGACGATGCCCCCCGCGCCCGTCGTCCCGTAGGGACGCCTTGACTTGAGCCGACGATGCCCCCCGCGCCCGTCGTCCCGTAGGGACGCCTTGACTTGAGCCGACGATGCCCCCCGCGCCCGTCGTCCCGTAGGGACGCTTGACTTGAGCCGACGATGCCCCCCGCGCCCGTCGTCCCGTAGGGACGCTTGACTTGAGCCGACGATGCCCCCCGCGCCCGTCGTCCCGTAGGGACGCTTGACTCGATGACGCCACCGGATGCGCCGGCGACGATACCGCGATCGCGGGAAGGAGCTCAACCGTCCCTACGGGACGGCCACGGATGGCGCCATCATTAGCTAAGGTCATGTGTCCCTACGGGACACGCTCACCCATTCCACGAGGATAGCGGCATCACCCACGAGCAGCATTTAGGGGCCGTCGCGGAATTAGTTTTCCATCTGCGCTTCGTAGGCAAGCGTGGAACCTGGGCTATTTATTCTGTGACAGGTCCTAAGTACCGGTCGCCGTTGGTACGCGTCTCCCTGATGATTGGAAATTCCAGGGGAAGGAGCCCTTCCCCTTGCAGTATCGTGGTGACAAGAGCATCAATGTCCGCTCCCCCCCCGCCTGGGATTCGTTTTCGAGGGCTTGTCCAATTTGGTGGATGACAGCGAGCGGCGGCAGCGGCAAGGCCCACAGCTCTTCCGCGTTGACCTGTGTATTGCCGTTGACAATACGAAAATAGCGATCCACCACGGAGCAATTCAAGATGGCGGAAAGCCCGATTGCCTCATGCGGCGTCAGGAATTGACCGTATTGCTTGCGCTGCAAATCAGAAGCCTGCGCCAGAACGTGCTTCCCCAGACGAGCGCTGTACTCCACAAGGTCGGTTGGCTGGTCTGCTATCACCGTAGAAGTCCCCCTGCGTGGCCGTGACAAGACCTGATCACTGCCAGGCGTACCGTAGCGTGGTTCCCAGAATATAGTACGCGGCCAGGAGGGCGCCGCGCACGGTGCCACTGACCTTCGAACGGCCGGCGTAGCGGGCACGGTAGCGCACGGCAATCTCAGTTAGCCGATAGCCCCGCCGCGCGGCTTTGACCATCATCTCGGTCGGCCAACCATAGGTCATCTCACGCATGTCCAGGGCCAGCAGCACGTCGCGGCGCACGGCCCGGAAGGGGCTGAGGTCGGTGACGGGAATACGGTAGAGGCGCTGCATGAGCCGGCTGGCCAGCCAGTTGCCGAAGCGCTGCTGCGGCGGCATGACCGACCGCGAGAGATTGCCGGCCAAGAAGCGCGAGCCAAGCACCAGGTCCGCCTGACCCGATTGGATGGGCGCCAGCAGGGCTGCCATCTCCTCCGGAAAGTCGCTGAGATCGGCGTCGAGAAAAACCATGATGTCGGCCTGGGTTGCGGCGACGCCGGCCGCGCAGGCAAAGCCGTAGCCGCGGCGATCTTCACGCACCACGCGGGCGCCGGCCGCCAGGGCACGCGCCGCGGTGTCATCGGTCGAGCCGTTGTCCACCACGATCACCTCAGCGGCCAGCCCCGCGGGAATTGCGGCCAGCACGACGCCGATGCTCTCCGCCTCGTTCAAAGCCGGAATGATGACACAAACGGTCATGGCCGACCGGAAGCGCGCGCGTCGAGGCCAAGCACGCGGCCCGCGTCGGTCAGCCAGAAGACGCCGTGCCACATCACCATCATCAGGTAACTCCAGGGCCATTCGCCGGGCACCTCGGACATGCCGATCAGGAGATTGAAGGACAGCGCCGCGCCGAGCAGCGCGCCCCAGCGCACCTTCCAGCCGAGCAGGAGCGAAAGGCCGGCCGCCAGCTCAGCCAGGAAGATCAGCCAGGCGAACAGGGTGAAATTGGGCAGCACCACCGTCTCGACGAACGCGCCGTAGGCCGCCACGACCGGATGTTGCGTCATGAGCGTCATCCAATCGGCCAGGCCGCGCACCCCCGCCGGCGGCGCAAACGTAGGCGGCAGCTTCCAACGCAGGCTGAACAGCCACAGCACCCCAATCGCCATACGCGCCAGCGCCAGCGGCCACAGCGGCGCTCCCACCCCTGCCCAGTTTCGCCAATCCAACTGTTTCTTCATCGCCTCACCTCATCCCCTCACCTCATCGGTCGGCTGACAGTCTACCAGAACATCCGCCATCTGACAAAGCCGCCCCAATCTCCACTCCCCGCCACGAATTTCACTAATTTCCACGAATTCCCGGTCTCCGATTTCCGATCTCCGCCACGAATTTCACTAATTCCCACGAATTTCCGGCCTCCAATCTCCAATCTCCGGTCTCCGATCTCCATTCATCCTTCCTTCTCCCCCCACTCCGGTCTCAACGCCGCCACCCGCGCGTACGTCTCCGGCGCGGCCTCTGGACCATCCGCGAGGATGCGGCGCAGGTCGTCGGCCACATCCACATCGTACCAGGTGGGCAGCACGTGGACGGACAACCCCAGACGCCGGGCATTGGCCATCGTTTCGCCCATGACCAGGGCCGTGCTCCAGGTGACGTTCTCGAACAGGCCGCGGTGCAAACGTGACATGCCAATCAGGTAGTAGCCGCCGTCGCTGCCCGGCCCCAACACCACATCGCACCGCGCCAGCGCGTCGAAGGCATCCACCAGGTAGCCTACTGGCAGGGTTGGCCCGTCGCTGTTCATGATGACCGCACGCTGCACGCCGGGCAAGGCCAGAAAATGACCCAGGGCATTGGGCAGGCGTTCGCCCAGGTCGCGGCCCACCTGCGGGAGCAGGCCGAAATGCGGCGGGACCAACGCCCGAAAGTAATCATCTGCATCGTCCGGCGTGAAGGCCACCACCGGATGCACGCCCCGCACCTGCGCCATCAGGCGGAAGGTGTCGAGCAGCAGACAGCGATAGATCTCCGCGGCCTCATCCGGCGCAAATCCATCATGCAGGCGGGTCTTGGTGCGTCCCGGCTCTGGCCGCTTAGCCACCGTGAGCAGCACCTGATCCAGCCCGTTCCCGCGTGAATCTGCCGTCATACGCCGTGCTGCCTGGCCGCCAGCAGGATGCCCACCACCGACATGGCGTCACGAATCTCGCTGCTCAACACCATCTGCAACGCCTGGGCCAACGGAAAGCGGCGCACCTCGAAGGATTCCGTCTCGTCGGGCGGCAGGGACTCCTCGCTCAGGTCTTCGCCGATGTAGATGTGCGCAATCTCGTAGCAAACCGATTTCGAGGTGTAGAAATCGCTGACCGGGATCAGCCGGCCCGCGCGCACGCCGGCCTCTTCCATCAGTTCCCGCTGCGCAGCCGCTGCCCACACTTCGCCCAGCTCCACGCCGCCCGTGGGAATTTCCCAGCGCTGATCTTCGCCGAAGACGTAGCGATACTGGCGCACCAGGATCACTTCACCCTCCGCAGTCACGGGCACGATGCCGACGCAGTGACCGAAAGTCACCACGCCGTAGATCGTCGTGCGGCCGTCGGGCATGGCCGCAATATCCTCGCGCACGCTCATCCATTTGTTTTCATAGACCGGCCGGCTCGACACCGTGGTCCAGGGTTTGATTGTCATTCTTCAACCTCCGTCATGAACTGTGTTTGTCTTGCGTCCCCGCGCCCTGGCGTCCCTGCGTTCGCGTCGCGTCGTGATGCAGACCCTGCCGCGCCTTGAGCAGCCAGAACCCCAACGGCGGCGCAATGACCATCAGCGCAGCGGCGACGTTCTGCTGCCAGTACGGCACGAGCGGCGGCCAGTGCGCACCAAAGACCAGGCTGAAGAGCAGGTACTTGAACCAGGCCGTCGTGCTGAGCAGGAAGAGCACCGGCGCCAGCCGCGAACGGGGGTGCAGCGCCAGCAGCGGCCAGACCCAGGCCAGGTACCAGGTCTGAAACCAGGCGGTTGCCAGCAGCAGGATGGCGAGGAGCAGATGGGCCACGGCCAGGGTGAACGAGCGCGCCGGCGCGCGCCACAGCCGCCACACGCCCAGGCCCACCAGCCCGGCCAGAACGGCCTGCCCCAGGTGAGCCGCGCTGGCGTTGGCGGTTTCCACATCGGCCCAGGCGCTGATGATCTCGCGCACGAGCGCGAGGATGGATGTGGTGTTGAGACCGCTGCGCTGCGCCAGGCGCAGGGGGTCGGCCAGCGGCCAGAAGGGCCGGTAGCAGAGCCAGGCCAGCAGCAGGCTCAGCGCCAGGCCGACTGCCAGTTGGCGGACCGCCTGACGCCAGCCCAGGCGGCGCACGGCGGCTGTCGCCAGCAGGGGCATGATGAGCAGGGGGACGAATTTCACCAGCGCGCCGGCCGTGAGCGCGGTCAGGGCCAGGTCGAAGCGGCGGCGTTCGGCCAGAGCGACGGCCAGCAGCAGGCCCAGCACCATCCACAGATCGTTGTGCGCGTTGCCGGCGATGTCGAACAGGAGCAGGGGGTTCCAGAGGAGCAGGAAGAGGGCTTGCTGCACCGCCAGCGGGGAGCGCCGGCGCTGCCAGACCAGCCAGGCGGTCAAGGCGCTGACCAGGGCCAGGCTGAGCAGCGCCTGCGCCTTCATCAGCAGGATGCCAGTCCAGAGATCGCTCGCGGCCAGGCGCGCCAGTCCGGCCGCCATGATCTCCCAGAGCGGGCCGTAGGCCGAGGGGAAGAAGCGCCAGGCGGCGTAGCGCACAAACGGATCGGACGCAAACTGCCCCGGAAACTGGGTGAAGGGGTTGGCGTCATGAAAGACGGTCAAATGCCCCAGCGCCAGATAATCGAACAGGTCGCCTGCGGTCAGCGGGTAGGTGAAGACCAGGCAGAGGGCGACGGCCAGCGGCACGGCGAGCAAGATCGGCCAGGAAACGGGCGCCCGGGCGCGTGACACAATGCGCCAACCAACCAGGAAGATGCCGCTCACCAGGGCAATGGAGATTGCAACCCCCAACCACACGCCGAACCGATTGGCGGTCAGTTTTGCCAGGTCAAGCAGGGGCGTGCGGTAGAAGCTGGCGAGGGCGAACGCGCGCCAGCCCAGCAGCGCGCTGCCCAGCCAGAGCAGGCCAAGCAGGCCAAGCTGTTGCGATGCGGAAAGTCGTCTGGTCAACGGTGGACTCCCCGCCGGCGCCAGGCGTGGCCGGCCAGGAAGAGCAGCAGGACGCCATACTGCGCCCAGATGGCCCACGGAACCGGATGCCAGGTGATGAAGAAGGTGTAGGAGAGGGCCGTCAGCCCTGTGAAGAGCAGCCAGCCGGTCGGCGCGTCCAGGGCCAGCCCCCAGCGGCCGCGGCGCAGATCGAGGGCCAGGAGCGGCATGACCATGAGCAGATACCAGGAGAACAAGTTCTGTGACAGCACGAAGAAAACAGTCATCACGGCCCAGGCGCGACGCCGCGCGGTGGCCGGCCGATTCAGCGGCTGCCAGAGCGTCCATGCCGCCAGCAGCGCCAGGAAGAGCAACTGCCAGCTTTGCACGACCCGCCAGGAGGGCATCTCCGGCCCGCCAATGGCTTCCAGCCCACGGGCGATGAGCGCGGCCGGCCCGGTATTGAAACGCTCGTTCAAGTAGTTGGGCAAGAAGCCCAGGACGCTGCCGCCGCGGCCGATGAAAAGGGCATAGCCGGCCGCCACTGTGCCCGCAAAAGCGAGGGGTGCTTTGACATCGCGCCGCGTCCACAGCAGCGGCAGGAAGAAGGCCGGATAGAGCTTGAGCAGGGCAGCGATGCCCAGGCTGAAACCGAGCAGCGCGGGGCGCCGCTTCTCGAAGGCCAGCCAGGCCACCACCAGCGGCGCTAACACCAGCGCGTCCATGTGCCCGCTGCCGGCCACTTCGAAAACAGCCAGGGGACTCCAGGCCAGGATGAGCAGGCGCAGAAGGCTCAGGCGCTGACGGCGCAGCCAGAGGGCCAACGGGACCAGGGCGCTCAACTCGGCCAGCGTCAGCGCAGTTTTGGTCCAGGTCACGCTGTCCGGGTGCAGGCGATAGATGGCGAGAAAGGCCAGTTGTGCGGCGGGCGGGTAGATCGTGATGGCCGTCTTGCGGTTGATGTAGCGCCAGATGGTGTTGTCGTTGCGGCGCAGGAAGGTCAACTCAGAGGCCGCGGGGGTGTAGCGGTAGGGGCTGAGGCCCGCAGCCTGCACGCGGCCATCCCAGATGTAGCGGTACATGTCGTCCGAGAGGGTTGGCCGCGTCGGCAGCAGGATGACACGGAAGGCCACGGCGCTCAAGAGGATGATGAAGAGCCAGGCGACCGGTGTGGCCGCGCCCTGAGTTTTTTCCAGGCGCAACACGAGGATCACCGCGGCCAGATAGAGTACAAAGAGCAGGCCAAAATAGAACAGAAATTGCGGCACCACACGGCGCAGATCAGGCGCCTGTGCGGCCTGACGGTAGAGGAGCAGACTGGCCGCGGCGATCAAGAGCAGCAGGAATGCCGGGGCCAGGGGGAGGGAGAGAGAGAGCGATTGAAATCGCGCCTCATGGGCGTGCCGCCGGGCGTCCACCTCCGTGGACGCAATGCCGGTCGGCGCAGCAGGCGATTGAAATCGCACCTCATGGGCGTGCCGCCGGGCGTCCACCTCCGTGGACGCAATATCGGTCGGCGCAGGTCGGCGCAGGCCGACCTGGCGGCGGAACGCCCCTGCGCCCCGAATTCATTCGGCGGCAGAGATCGGTCGGCGCAGGCCGACCTGGCGGCGGAACGCCCCTGCGCCCCGAATTCATTCGGCGGCCGCCGACCTGGCGGCAGACCCCTCGCCCCAATTCATTCGGCGGCAGATCGGTCGGCGCAGGCCGACCTGGCGGCGGAACGCCCCTGCGCCCCGAATTCATTCGGCGGCAGAGATCGGTCGGCGCAGGCCGACCTGGCGGCGGAACGCCCCTGCGCCCCGAATTCATTCGGCGGCAGAGATCGGTCGGCGCAGGCCGACCTGGCGGCGGAACGCCCCTGCGCCCCGAATTCATTCGGCGGCAGAGATCGGTCGGCGCAGGCATCGCCAGGCCCAGGCGCGCGAGGATGGTCACTTCCAGCAGGGCGGCGCTGTCGCTGCCGAGTTGTTGACGGTAATCGGCCAGCAGGGCCAGGGCCTGTTGATAGGCAGTTGCGGCTGCGGCCGCGTCGCCGGCCGTCAGGGCCAGGTCGCCGCGGCGGGCCTGGGCATCGGCATTTCCCGGCCACGCGGTCAGGCTGGCGCTGAGCGCGTCGATGGCCGCGGCCGGCCGGCCGTTCGCCGCGACGATCTGCGCCAGGCCGGCGTGGGCCAGAGATTGAAACAAAGGCGTTGTGTTCGAGATGGCGACCACCGCTTGCAGTTCCGAGACGGCGGTTTCAGTCAGTCCGGTGCGCCAGGCGTAGTCGCCGGCCACCAGGTGCGCGTAGGCGTCGGTGGCGGGCGCG
Source organism: Candidatus Amarolinea dominans (assembly GCF_016704685.1). Taxonomy (NCBI): domain Bacteria; kingdom Bacillati; phylum Chloroflexota; class Caldilineae; order Caldilineales; family Candidatus Amarolineaceae; genus Candidatus Amarolinea; species Candidatus Amarolinea dominans. Next base: position 235,463 of record NZ_JADIZS010000005.1, on the reverse strand, counting down.
GCCTGTAAACCGGCGTAGAGGTCAGCCGCGGACTGCTGCCGGCCCTGCGCTTCGTAGTAGGAGGCCAGCACGCCTTGATAGAAGCTGACCGTGGGCGCCAGGCGCGCGGCGTCCTCGGCCACCTGCACCGCGCTCGTGACCTGGCAGCGCTTATATTCGACAAAGGCCAACGCGGTGTGCGTGGACGGATTGTTCGCAGCCTGATCGTCCTCGCCGATGGCCTGCCGGTAGGCGTCCGCGGCCGCGTCGAGCTGGCCTTGCTGCAGGTAGACATCGCCCAGGCTGGCGTGCGCCAGGGCATCATGTGGATTGAGCGCCAGCGCCTGCTTGATTTCGGCCACGGCCGCGTCCAACTGTCCCTGCTGCACACGCACCAGCCCCAGGTAGAGATGCGTGCTGGCGTCCTCCTGCCGCGCCAGGGCCGCGGCATAGGTGGCGGCCGCGTCACCCCACTGCTGCAGGCGCTCGTACGCGTGCGCCAGGGCCAGGTAGTTGGTCAGAGCGTCAGGTTCCAGGGTCAGCGCCTGGCGATAGCTGGCCGCGGCGTCGGCGAACGCGCCCTGGTCGAAGTAGACGCGGCCGAGGGTGAAAAAAGCCGCGGCCAGGGTTGGGTCGCGACGCGTGGCCTCCTGCAAAGCGGTCTGCGCCGCGGGCAGGTCGCCCAGTTGCCAGCGCAGCGCGCCGAGGACATACCAGGCGTCAGCGCGCCGTGGGTTGATCGCCAGCGCCGCTTGATAGGCGGTTGCGGCCTGCGCCAAATCCTGCTGCTGGTAGTAGACCTGCCCCATCAGCAGATGCGCGGCCTCCTGGCAGGGGGTCAGGCGGCTGGCTGCCTGCATCTCGGTCAACGCGTCCTGGAATTTCTGCTGTTGGCTGTAGAGAATGCCCACAAGCAGGCGCGGGTCAGGATCGTCCGGCGCGGCCTTTGCCCAGGCCTGGTACGCGGCCAGGGTCTGCTCCGTTTGCCCGCCGGCGTAGTAGGCATTGCCCAGGCCGTGCAACACGTTGGGATTCGTGGGCGCCTGTTTTGCAGCCGCCTGGAAGGTCGCCAGCGCGGCGGCGTTATCGCCCGCGGCCAGGTAGGCATCACCCAGCGCCACCTGGGCGGCGATCGGGTCGGCGGCGGTGGTTACGCTTGCCTGGCGCAGTTGCAAGGCCTGACGCCGCGCGGCGGCCGCCACATCAGGCTGGCCCGCGCTCCCGGCAATCGTCGCCAGCAGCGCCTGCGCTTGCGCGCTGTCGGGCTGCAAGGCCACCGCTTTTTGGGCAATGGGCAGGGCGGCCGCGGCATCGCCGGCCTGGAAGGTCAACTCGGCCAGCAGCCGCTGGCTGGACGCGTCCGCGGGGCGCAGGCGCGCGGCCGCGGCCGCCTGCGCCAGGGCCGGCTCGATCTGCCAGGCTGGCGTGCATTGTTCGCTGTAGGCCAGGGCCAGGTTGACGTGCGCCTCGTAGAAGTCGGGCTGCAGGGCCAGCGCCTGCTCCAGATCGCTCACGGCGGCGTCCACCTGCCGGGTGCGGTAATGAATGGCCGCGCGCTGAAAATGGATCGTTTCGCGGCCCACCAGAAAGTCAGCGCTGGCCTGCGCGTTGGCCAGGGCTTTGTCAAAAAAGACCAGCGCCTGGGGCAGGTCGCCCTGGGCGTAGAAGACATAGCCGAGCAGCGCGGTGGAGACGTAGGCCATTTGCTGCGGGCCATCCTTGACGAACAGATCAATGGCCGGAATGGTGGCCGGCGCATGCACGAAGCGTGTCACATCGCGCACGGTGGGCGCGGCGACCACAGCCTGACGGTTGGCGCCGGCGGCCGCAGCGAGGAGCGGCGTCAGTGCCACCGTCGTGTGCTGAAACAGCGGCACATCGGCGATCTCCACCTGTGGGCTGACCCCGGCGTCGTCATACCAGCCCCAAATGAGCAGCGCGGCCTTCCTGTCACGCGCACGCGCCAACGCGGTGGCGGCATCAGGCACGACCTCGCGCAGGCGCACGATCTGCACATCGGCCGCCGCCGCGGCCAGGTCGGTCGCCAGCGCCTGCTCGATGCGGCGGGCAAAGTCAATCTGGCGGCTCGATTGGCTGCCGTCGAACTCGGCGACGGCAATGATGAAGCGCGACGGCGGCTGCCAGCGATCCATGATCGTCCACGCACCATAGGCCAGGCCCAGGGTGGTGATGACGGCCAGGCCGATGGCCGCACGGCGGCGCAGGGCCGGCGTGGGCGCGCGGCGGGCCGCGAGAAACATCAGCAGGCCGGCGGCAATGACCAGCGGAGCCACCAGGTAAGGCCAGACGGCTAACAGCGGCGCCAGGGGTCGGGTGAAGAAGTTGAAGAATTCGACCACGAATTGCAGTGCGGCAAACAGCACGCTAATCGCCACCAGGAGTGAGGCCAGGCGCTGACGACGGTCGTGCGCCGGGTCGTAGGAGATGATGTCACGTCCCACCAAGGGCGCCACCCAATCCGCGGCTTTGACCAGGCGACCGGCCACGTCCGCTGGTTTGGCGGGGGGCGGTGGCGCGGCCGCGATCTGAACGGGAGCGACGGCGGCAGGTTCGGGCCGCGCCAGCGCGGCGCCGGGTAGCTGAGCGGCGGGCCGGTTGCTCTCCGGACCGGACGGCGGCGGTTCGGCCAGGGTGGCGCTTTCCTGGAAGTCGGCTTCGGTGGCCGGCGCTGTTTCTTCAGCCTGCGCCGCTTCGAGGGCGGCGAGCAGAGCGCTGGCGGAGGCAAAGCGGGCAGCCGGCGCTTTGGCCAGGGCTTGCAGGAGAACGGCTTCGACAGCCGGCCTGAGACTCGGGTTGAGGGTGCGCGGCGCGGGCGGTGGGGTCTGCAAGTGCTGCATGAGCACCCCGCTCAAGGAATCACCGCTGAAGGGCACCTGGCCGGTGAGCATCTGGTAGAGCACGATGCCCAGGGCGTAGAGGTCGGCGGCTGGGGTCACGGGGCCGCCGCCGGCCTGTTCGGGCGACATGTAGGCGGGCGTGCCGACAACGCTGCCGGCCATACTCAACTGGGCGTTGTCACCCAAGATTTTGGCGACACCAAAATCGCTGATCACGGCCTGCCCGTCACGTGTGAAGAGGATGTTGCCGGGCTTGATGTCACGATGGACAGCCCCCTGCGCGTGGGCGTAATCGAGCGCCGCGGCCACAGGGCGCAGCAGGGTCACAGCCTCGGCTGGCGCACAGGGCACGCCGCGCTGGGCCAGACGCTCTTTGAGTGAGCCGCCCTCCAGATACTCCATCACCATGTAGAACTGATCGTCCTGCGTGTCGAAATCGAACAACTGCACGATGGCGGGGTGGCGCAGGGAGGCAACCAGGCGCGCTTCCCGGGCAAAGCGCGCACTCGCCTCTGGATCGTGGGCCAGGTGCGCCAGGAGCACCTTGATCGCGACCCGTCGCTGCAGGCGTGGCTCAAGCGCCAGGTAGACTTCGGCCTGGCCGCCGCTGCCCAGGTGTTCGATGGTCTGATATTTACCAAAGTTGGTTGTGGTTGTCACGATCACGAGTCCTGCTCAGCGGGCGGTCAGTTCGAGCTTCAGGCGTATCTTGACGTCGTTGTCTACGTACAAGGCGCCGTGAACCTGCTGCACGGGGTGAATTTCGGGTATTTTCTCAATAATCCGGGGTAGGGGCATGATCTGCACTGGTCAGACACAGGTGCTAAGATCGTTATTCAACGCAAAGTCGCAAGGACTCGAAGGGCGCAAAGCAAGGTCAGAAAAAGCCTTTGCGTCTCTACGTCCTTGCGCCCTTGCGTTAAAACTTATGTCTTTTGCCCGGTGTCTCTTTCGTATCTTCTCGATCACCCGGGGTGCGCCCCTACAAATTGAGAAGATACGCTAAAAGCTCCATGCAGTTCTGTGGCGCCTCCTGCCAATCGTGGTTGTGCAGCCGCAACGATGATTTGCGATGGACTGAACCTTACCATAAGGCGCCGCGGATGCAAAAAACCGGCAGTTCCATAATGTAGGTACAGAGTTGATTCGTTGTACGAGCCGGCTGAGCCGTTGGCGTTGCAGACTAAGTTAAGCCCGCCGGGCGTCGAGGGAGCGGTGACGTCGCGGCCGATGTTGAGCCAGGAAGACCAGATCGGCTCGGCCATTTTCCAGGAAACGCGGATGCCGTAATTGCCGGTTGCGTAGCCTGAGGTAAAGGTCGAGGTAAACGAGTTGCCGGAGATAGAGCTTGTCCAGTTCCAGGCCGTGGCGCCGGCCGAGTTCTGGCGAGAGACATCATAGGTTCCGGCTTGTCCTGTCCAGCTCCAGGTGCTGTTGGTGTTGGTGCAAAGTGGAGATGCAGATAAAGTGACCGGCGTTGGCGCGGGCCACAGGGGACCGCAACAAGTGTCTTTACAGTCGAAATTGTTGCCGCTGCAGTTGTTGGCTTCTTCGCAGTTTTGGTCGCCGACGTTGCCGCTTGCGCCGCTTGTCCCGCCCGGCCACCATTGATAGTGCCCGGGCAGGTAGACATCATTGCACTAGCTGTTTTGATTGGCCTGGCCGCGCCAGATGTTGTCCGGATCAAAGGGATTACTTTTGCGGCAGGCGCCGGCGCAGGCTGCGGCCGGAGGCGATGTAGTGGGTTGGCCCGTGAATTCGTTCATGCGCCGCGGCGGGCTCGTCGCGCACGAAGCCCACTGATACGTGAAACCCGCTCAAGCGGGTTGCGCTGGTGGGAACTGGTCTTGTCAGGTTGTGGTGGTTGGGGTTGTGAATTCGCTCTGCGCAAGTCTTACGAATTCAGCCATCACACCCAACACCAACCTGCTTTAGCAGGTTTCGGTGTATCAGACCGTGAATTCATTCACGGGGCAACACGAGGGAGACGGCCAGGAAGACTTCCATCAGGAAGATGCCCCACCCCAGCACACTGATGTTGGGAATGATGACGTTGGCGACGAACGCCTTGTGCAGCGGGACCTTTGAGGCAAAGGCCATGAGGCCCGTCCAGTCACAGAGACCGGCGGTGCGCGCTGTCAAACTGGTGGAAACGGCAAAATCGGCCGGACAGCCGAAGGAAGGGGGCAGCTTCCACGACAACTGGGTGAACCACAGATAACCGATGATGACGCGGCTGAGAAAAAGCCCGAGTCCGCCGAGCCGATCCAGGCGTCCGGCTAAGCCAGGGAGAGCGATAGGTTTGAGCATAAGAACCTCCGAAAAGGGCAAAGTGCAAAATGCAAAGCACAAAGCATCATTGGAGCGGGGCGACCTGCCGCAGGCGTCTGTCCCTCATTATTGCACTATGCACTTTGCACTTTGCACTTCCTACAAACTCCAGTAGACGCCGCAGTTGGCGCAGGCTTTGTGCGGGTGCGTGCTGAGCAGGTTGACGCGAAATTGCTGATAGAGGTAATCGTTCCAGAGGTCGGCGAAGGGCCGTTCGAAGAGGTTACCCAAAATCAGGCTTTCATAATCGTGGGTGGCGAAGGGCGAGATGCAGCAGGGCAGGCAGTTGCCGTTGGCGGTGACGTAGGCGGTGGTCCAGGGGCGCAGGCAGGCGCGCCAGGGCGCCTCATCGGCCATGCGTGCGGCATCCAGGCTGTGGCGGGGATCGCGGGCGCCGGAAGCCCGGAACTGCACGCCCAGCGCCGCGCTCAGGGCCTCACATTCAGCGATGATCTGTCCTTGCAGGTCATCGTCATGGCCGAAGATGGCAAGTTCCTGCCGCGCCATACCGTATTGCGTGCCAGGCTCCTGGGCAAAGTAGGTCAGGCGCTGCACATAGACTTCGGGCACGCCCAGTTGCGCGGCCAGGCGCACCAGGTCGGGCAGCTCGATCAGGTTTTCCCGCGTGGCAACGCACCAGATCGAGATCTGCGGCTTATCCGCGCCCAGGCGCCGCTTGGTCGCGGCCAGGCCGCCTAACCCCTCGATGATCTTGTGCAGCAGGTCCGCGCCGCGAATGGCCGCGTAGGTGGCCGCTTCGGCGCCGTCAATCGAACAGCGAAACTGATCGAGGCCGCTGGCTACCAACGCCTCCTGCCAGGCGGGCGTCAGCAGGGTGCCGTTGGAGTTGAAGAGCACTTCCACCTGGCGCGCCTTGAGATAGGCGATCATCTGGGGCAGCTCGCGGTTGAGCAGCGGCTCGCCGATGCCGTGCAGCACAGCCCGTTGCAAGGCCGGGAACTGATCCACGATGGTCACGAACTCGTCGAAGCTGAGCGTCTTCAGCGGCTCACGCGTGAAGTAGGTGCGCGGGCAGGTTTCGCACAGGAGATTGCAGCGATTGGTCACCTCGATGAAGACCACCGCGGGCGACCAGGCCGCGCTGGCGCCGCGCTCGGCGCCAGTCGGCAGGCGGTACGCGTCGGGCAGAAAGGTCTGCTCCGGCAGCACAGGCAGGGGATCTGGGGGTAACTGGGTTGGCGTCAGCGCAATCGGTTGCCGCATGATACTTTCCGGTTGAGTCACCAACTCAAAGACTGTGCGCCGTTCGCCAGCGCTTCGATGGCGGAGGCTGCGCCGACGACCTGGGCGCCGGGGATGAGCTGCTCCGCGGTGATGTTGCGCGGTTTGGCGCAGGCGCCGCACACCCACAGCGTGCCGCCGCCAGCCACGAACTTTTGCACCAGTTCGCCCAGGGGCGCAAAACCGTTGGCCTGCAGGCCGTCACAATAGCCCTGCGTCGCCACCCACACCCCTTCGATCGTGAGCATGGCGGTGACCTCTTGACCGGATGAAAGACCGACATTGGCCACGACAAAGGCCAACGACGCGCGCTCGACATCATCCTTGCCGTGCGTGTTGTGGATTAGAATTTTTGCCATTGGTTGATTCTCCTATCTCGATGGTTGCTCTTGACGCCTGACCAGATGGCGGCTGCCGCGCTGATCGAGCAGCACGTTGCCGGTCATACGACACCAGGCCGCCAGGTCAACGGCGACGCTGGCATCCGTAGCGTGAATTTCCAGGGTTTGGCCCGCGTGCAGGCCAGCCATGATCGCTGCGATGTCGTCCAGAGGGCCATCTGCGCAGCCCTTGCTGCCGGCATTGTAGAAGGCGTCGGCGCCCAGCAGTGAGCCGATCACCACGCCGGGCGCGGGCGCGGAGGCAATGATCGGCGCCGCCGCAGGGATGAACGCTTGGGCTGCGACGGCAGGGGACGGCGCTGGCGCCTGTCCCTGCCCGTACCAGACGACCAGGCAGGTTTCGGTTCGACGAACGCCCACGGCGTTCGCAATGCCGGTCGTCACTCAGTTGCCGAGCGCCTGCAGATCAGGGCTTTCGATCAGGGCGACCAGGTCATAGCGACCGGTCACGCCGTACACGTGCCTGATGATCGAATCGTCCAGTTTGAGGTCTTGCAGTTCCTGCACCAACTCCTGTACACGCGTTGGCTCTGCCTCGATCAGGACAAGGGCTTGAATCATGTGGGTTCTCCGTTCGATGATTTTTGGGAATAAAGGCTGAATTGGTCATGGGGTCGAAGGCTTCACCCGGAAGCCGCTGCCTCACCCTCAGGTGAAGGTCATCAGGCCTGGCTGGCCGGTGCGGGCAATGGCGTCGAGCTGATCCTGGATGCGCGTGACGGACGCGGCCAATGGGAAGAGATGACGGCTGATCAACATGTCCGCGTCGGTAGACAGGGGGTGCCAGAACACGCCATCGAGGCTGACTGTGACTTCGGGGAGGAGGTTGGTCATGCTCAACTCCAGGCCCTCTTTGGAATAGCCGCGCCGCGCCAGGGGGCGCACGAAATGATCGCTGTCCGGGATGCCCAGGCCGCGATGCAGATCACAGATGTCGGCCAAGCGCGGGGAGTTGACCGGGGTCTCCGTGGTGCTGAGGCGCACGCGAAAGCCGCGGCCTTGCAGCAGGCGAATGCCCTCCAGCGTCTTGTCCCAGGAGCCTTTGCCGCGATAGGCGTCATGATCGTCGGCCGTGGCGCCGTCCAGGCTGACCTGCACGCGCAGGTTGTCATGGGCGATGGCGCCCAGGCGCTCCAGCCGCGGGCCGCGCAAGATCATGCCATTGGTCAACACCGTGGTCTTAACCCGGGCCGTGCTGTAGGCCAGCATGTCATAGATGTCATTGAGGATGAAAGGCTCGCCGCCGGTGAAGAAAACCTCGTTGAAGCCCAGGGCCGTCGCTTCGTCAACCAGACGCTGGACATTGGCAAGGCCCAGCGCTCGCCGCGGCGCGTTGGGGCTGGACTTGGCCACGCAGTAGGAGCAGCGCAGATTGCAGTCGTAGTTGGTGTAGATCCACAGCTTCCACTGTATAGCCTGCATGGCCGGCGCCTCACAGGCTGAGGCAGGCATGGGGACGGGCGCAGGCAAATCATGCGTGGGAGCGTGCAGCGTGGGGGCCGTTGCCAGGTCAACGTGCATCATCGGATTTCCTTGATCGAGATACCAGATTAGGCCATCAGGGGCAGGGGTGGGTTAGTGTACGACACCAGGCCCGGCTGCTCTGTAAACTATCTTTCAATGGTCTCGCAGGCTTGCGATTCGTTACAGCCTGATTGCGTAGGAAAAATCACGAGGTGAGTTTGCGCAGATTGGCCAGGCTGGTCAGCAGCTTCTTGATGCCCTTGTTCTTGAACGCCACCGTCACTTCTTCGTCATCGCCGCGCACCTGGCTGCTGATGACGGTGCCTTCGCCGAACAGGCCGTGGCTGACGCGATCACCAATCTTGAATTGGGAACTGCCGCCGGGCCGGACGGCTTGGGTCGGCCGTGTGGATGGCACGGCCGGCGCGGCGCGCGACGGCGACCAGACCGTGCTGCTGGCCGGCCGCGCGCTGTCCTGCGCCGAACGCGCACGATCGCCACGCGCCTCCGTTGTCGCGTGATCTTCGTCCCCGCGGCGGCCCCAGGTGGTGGTGGCGCGGGCGGCGCTGCGCGCGGCGTCGGTGCGGGCGCGCAGGCTGCGGCCCTCCATCAACTTGGCGGGAATGTCCTGCAAGAAGCGGGAAGGGGAGCTGACATCATCGCTGCCCCAACGCGTGCGGCGGAAGGCGTGCGTGAGGTAGAGCCGTTCTTTGGCCCGCGTAATGCCGACGTAGGCCAGACGCCGCTCCTCTTCCATTTCTTCGGGGTCTTCCAGGCTGCGCGCGTGCGGCAGCAAGCCATCTTCCATGCCGACCATGAAGACGATGGGAAACTCCAGGCCCTTGGCCGTGTGCAAGGTCAACAGGGTTGGCGCGTTGCTCTGCTCCGGCAGGTCATCAGCGTCGGCCACCAGCGCCACCTCTTCCAGGAACAGGGTCAGGTTATCGGGTGCGGCGATGTTGGCGTAACGCGCGGCCACGTTGCGCAGTTCGAGGACGTTATTCCAGCGATCGTCCCCTTCGCCGGTGCCATCGCGCATGTATTTTTCCAGGCCCGTGTCCTTGAGAACCGCCTCCAGCAGTTCGGCCACAGTGGCGCTGGCACGCAAGCGCAGCCAGCCGGCGTGTAATTCATAGAAATCGCGCAGCGCGCCGAGCGCCCGGCGATCGAAGGGGTGAGTGGGCGGCGCATCGGGCGCAGGCGTGGCCGTGGCCCCGGCGCCGGTCAGCGCCAGCGCCAGCGCTTCGAACGGGGTCTTGCCCAGTTCACGCGCCCACTGTTCGAGCGTACTCAGCGTCTTGCCGCCAATGCTGCGCGGGGGCACGTTGATGATGCGGCTGAGACTGACCCAGTCGAGCGGGTTGTGGATGGCGCGTAGGAAAGCGAGCGCGTCCTTGACCTCTTTGCGTTCGTAGAAGCGCGTCGCGCCCACCAGTTTGTAGGGCAGGCTGCGGCGAATGAACGCCTCTTCCAGCGCGCGCGACTGCGCATTGGTGCGATACATGACCGCCGCATCGCCCGGCCGCCGGCCCTCCAACACCAGGCTGGCAATCGTATCCACGACGAACGCGGCCTCTTCGTTTTCGTCATAGGCCTCGAAGATTTGCACCTTGGCGCCATAGCCCTGATCGGTGACCATGTCCACCGGCTTGCGATGCGGATTGGAGGCAATGACGGCGTTGGCCGTGTCCAGGATGGTCTGCGTCGAGCGGTAGTTGCGGTTGAGGTTGACCACGGTCGCGTCAGGGTAATCATCACGAAAGCGCAGGAGATTGCGGAAATCGGCGCCCCGAAAACGATAGATGGATTGATCGGGGTCGCCGACGACGAAAATGTTGCGCCGCGGCCCCACCAGGAGGCGTGTCAGCTCATACTGCGCGCCGTTGGTATCCTGGAACTCATCCACCAGGACATACTGATAGCGCGCCTGGTATTTGCGCCGCACCTCGTCGTTGGCGCGCAGCAGAAGCACCGGAACCATCAGCAAATCGTCGAAATCCATCGCGTTCTGCATCAGCAGCAGTTGCTGGTAGCGCGCGTAAATGCGGCTGATCACTTCCTCGCGATAGGTGGCCGGGGTGTAGGCATCAGGGCCGATCAGTTCATTTTTGGCGCGCGAGATCGTGTTGAGAACGCCCCAGGGTGAGTAGAGCTTCTCATCCAGGTTCATCTCCTTGAGCACCTGGCGCACCAGGGCCAACTGATCGGCGCTGTCGTAGATGACAAAATTCGAGGAGTAGGTGAGATGCTCCGCCTCGCGCCGCAGCAAGGATGCGCACAGGGAGTGAAAGGTGCCGATGGGCAGGCCCCGCAGGTCGGCGCCCAGCAGACGCTCGGTGCGCTCGCGCATCTCGCGCGCCGCCTTGTTGGTGAAGGTCACCGCCATGATCTGCCAGGCCGCGGCCAGGCGTTCCTGCACAAGATGCGCAATGCGGTGCGTCAACACCCGCGTCTTGCCCGATCCTGGCCCAGCCAACACCAGCACGGGACCGGCGGTGGCGGTCACGGCCGTGCGTTGCTCAGGGTTCAATCCAGTCAAAATATCCATCGTTTGTCCAAGTCATGAAAGTGGTTGGTGCTCACGGGGCCGCGTTGGTGGATTGACAGCAGACGCCGCGCCAACCCTGACAGGCTGTCGCTGCGGAGCCTGGTACCGCCACGCCCAGCGCGGTTAAAATCTCCACCACATGGCCCAACGGAAAGCCCATCACCCCGCTGTAGCAACCGTCCAGTCGCGCCACCGGGGCAAAGGTGGGGTGCTGAATGGCGTAGGCGCCGGCTTTATCCTGGGGATCACCGCTGGCGATATACACCGCCAGTTCATCATCCGTGTAGTTGCGCATCCACACCGTGCTCATACTGACCAGGGTCAACTCACGGCCCTGCGCCGCGTCCAGCCCGGTCACCGCGGTGATGACCAGGTGATCGGTGTGGCGCAGGCTGCGCAACATGCGGGTGGCGTCCGCGGCATCCAACGGCTTGCCCAGCAGTTCACCGTGGCGCGTCACGACCGTATCAGACGCCAGGATCAGGGCGCCCGGGCGACGGTCGGCCAACGCCCGCGCCTTGGCCTGGCTGAGGCGGCGTGCCAGCGCCTCAGGCTCTTCGCCCGCACAGGCTTCTTCGTTGACATCCGCGGCGAACGCCTCGAAGATCACACCCAGCCGCGCCAGCAGCTCACGGCGGCGCGGTGATGAGGAGGCCAGGACGAGGATTGGATGGGCGGCTTGGCTGGTCATGAGTCGTGATTGTAGCAGGCGCAGCGTCAACCGTCAAACAGGCCGCCAGGTTGCTCAGTGGCTTCTCGCCTGCCAGACTACCCTCGTCGCGGTCAGTTTGCATTGTCAAGGTATCTGTGGTAGAATTTAGCCCGCAAGGATACCACTACATATTGTGGTTGAGTTAAGTAGTCACACTATATGTAGTGTTGATCTGATCAATGGATCAATTCGTTCGTGCCTGCCCCCCGGCCTCGATGGTATACCTCGATTCAGGCGCATGGGTTGTCGGCAACCACTTGTGGCGTCACGGCTGGTGTTGAAACGTAGGTGATTATGTTTTGTCCGCATTGCAAGAGCGCCGATCATCGCGTGGTAGATACGCGGGGCGCCGGTGATGGTATCCGGCGGCGGCGCGAGTGTCATCAGTGCGGGGGGCGTTTCACCACCTATGAGCAGGTGGCAGCCAGTTTGATGGTGGTCAAGAGCGACGGACGGCGCGAGCCGTATGACCGGCAGAAGCTGTTGGGCGGTATTCGCATCGCCTGCGCCAAACGCCCGATTGCCATGGCTGACATGGAGCGTCTGGTTGGGCGGGTGGAGGAGCGGTTGTACAACCTGGGACGCACCGAAGTGGTCAGCAACACCATCGGTGAAGCTGTCCTGCAGGAGTTGAAAGAGCTCGACCTGGTGGCTTACATTCGTTTTGCCACGGTTTACCTGCAGTTTCAGGACCTGTACGCGGTGCGCAACGAGATTGACAAGCTGTTGCCGTCCGGTAGCCTACCACGGTAGGCGCCCAGCGCACAGTAGAGCTATCCAGACGATGAGCGAGATTCGATTTGCGCTGAGCAGCGGCGACCGTTTCAACAGCGTCGCCTTCGACCGCCTGGTCGGCAGCTTGGTGCATCGGGCGCCAGAACCGGAGCACTCGCTGATCATTGACCTGGGCAGCGCCCGTTTTTTCGATCCCTACGGCATGGTCTGCCTGGTCATGCTTGCCCGTTCGTTGCAACGCCACCAACACCAGGTGGCGTTCGTCCTGCCTAATGACAGCGACGCGCTGCAGTTCGGTCATAGCATGGGGTTCTACGATCAGTTGGCATTGTACAGCAGCCTGCGTAATACCGGCCGCACCCGGTCAGCGGCGCCGGTGCGGAGGCACGGATTGGAACTGACCCCCATTTTGGCCGGCACCGATATTTCCACCGTCGTCGGGCATTTTCTGGCGCTGGCGCGGGCCGAGCTGGGCTTTGGTGTGGGTGACCTGGTGGACAGCGCCAAGATGGTGTCTGAGTTGAGCAGCAACGTGCGAGATCACAGCCAGGACCAGGGGCTGGCCGCGGCCCATTTGTACCGGGACCGCCGCGGCAGTCGTTATATCAGCATCGGTGTGGCCGATCTGGGCATCGGCATCCGGCAGAGCCTGAGCCAGAGGCACCCCGAAGCCGGTCAGTGGACGCATGAGCAGGCCGTCGCCCAAGCACTGGCCGGACTCTCCAGCCGATCAGTCGGCGGCGGTCTCGGCCTATCCAGTACACGTGAGTTGGTGCGGCGCTACCAGGGCCACCTTGCCCTGCGTTCGGGTGACGCCAAGCTGCAACTGAGCGCCGACAGACAGCCGCAGGCGCTGCGTGTGGCGTTGTTTGGCGGCACCCAAGTTGGCATTTCGTTCAGCCAGATGGCTGATAAAGGTTGAACATGGCGCTATATGAAAAAGTGATCGTCCTGGACAGCGCAGTCCTTGGGGGACGTGATCGCAGCATGGCCGAGCGCCTTCTGGACGAGATATTCAAACTACCGCGGCGCAGCCTGCTGGTGCTGGAGTGCGCCAAGACCCTGTTCATGGATTTCTCGTGGGCAGATGAAGTGGTGGTCGCGATCGTCGAAGCGGCGCAGGATAGCAACATCACCGAGCGCTTCGTCGTGCTGCGAACGGCATCGCCCTCGGTGGCCGAGAGTGTGGATGTGGCGCTCAATCGCCGAGGGCTGGCCTGCGTCCATGTGACCGGGCGCGGTGATCTGCAGATTTTGGGCGCGCTCAGCCCGGTGCTGCGGGAGACCTTCGTGCAGGCGCTGGCGTTGAAGCAGATCAGCGCGCAAGACCTGCCAGGCGACCTGTCGCCGAGTACGAAGAGTAATCGGCTGCGCGACCTGGAGAGCAAGGGCCTGGTCTACCGGGTGGGTATTGAAAATGTAGACGGCGGTGGCCGCCGCTTCTTGTACGAAGTGGTACGCTAAGGATACGCGGGGCCAGATGAAGGGTCATCTGGCTATTATTTTCTATAGCGAATTTGGCATAGTTCACAAAAAACGAGTACCCCATGTCGAAGGAGAGCAAGCGATGGCGACTCACATGACGAGTCTCACTGAAACCGGTCCGGAACCAGGGATGCAGGCTGTGCCCGCGAGCGAGGCAATCAGCAGCCCGCTCGCGACCCATGGGCATAACGGCAACGGCAACTCGCAGAACCACAACGGTAACCATGCGCACGTGGCGACGGCCGCGGCGCTGATTCGGGCTAACAGCAGCCGCCCCAGCATCGTGATCCCCAACATGATCATCAAGCGCGATGGCCGTGTGGTGATGTTTGACATCGGTCGCATCGAAAGCGCTCTCACGCGCTGCTTTCAGAGCCTGAACCGTTTGCCCAGCGTGCCGGTGGAGGAACTGGCCCAACAGGTCGTCAACATCATTGCCGCGAAGCACCCGGCGCCGACCGTCGAGGTGGTGCAGGACATCGTCGAGACGGTGTTACAGGCCGCGGGTGAGTATGAGGCAGCCAAACACTACATCCTCTACCGCGCCGAACATGCCAAATTGCGCGGCGCGCGCCCATTCCCGAAGACGTGCGCGCGGCGTTCGCGGAGTCCGATCCCTATTTCCCGACCCAGTTGCAAAAGTTCCAGTTCTACGACAAGTATTCCCGGTTCAACTACGATCTGGGCCGGCGTGAAACCTGGATCGAGACGGTGGATCGGGCAGTCGCCTACCTTGTGGAGCTGTCACAGCAGCGCCTGGCGGCCGAGACCTATGAGCGCCTGCGCCGCAGCATGTTGAGCATGAGCACGATGCCTTCCATGCGCCTGCTGGCGATGGCCGGCCCCGCGGCACGGCGCAACAATATCACCATCTACAACTGCTCATATCAGCCGGTAGAGAGCATTGACTCCTTCGTCGAGGCGCTCATCATCTCTATGAGCGGCTGCGGCGTCGGCTATTCAGTCGAGCATCGCTATGTCGAAAACTTCCCGCGCATCCGCAGGCAGACAGGCGCCACCGCCCTGCCCTACGTGGTTGAAGATTCGGCCGAAGGCTGGGCGGATGCGCTGCGCACCGGCCTGGCCACCTGGTTCGAGGGCGGCGATCTCCGCTTCGATCTGTCGCAATTGCGGCCGGCCGGCGCACCGCTGCGCACCAAAGGCGGGCGCGCGTCCGGCCCGGAACCGCTGCGCCGCATGTTGGAGTTTACACGCGGACGCATCCTGTCACGCCAGGGCAACTTTTTGCGGCCGCTCGATGGGCACGACATCATGTGCGCGGTGGGCGGCGCGGCCGTCAGCGGCGGCATGCGGCGCACCGCGATGATCTCGATCTTCGATTTGGATGACGAGGAGATGCGCCAGAGCAAGAACGGCGACTTCGAACGCACCAACAGCCAGCGCTGGAACGCCAACAACTCGGCGGTGTGGCCGGATCGGCAACTGACACAGCTCGAAATCGCACGTTTCATGCTCGATATGATCGAGTCAGGCCGCGGCGAGCCAGGCATCTTCAGCCGCCGCGCGGCCAACACCCTGCGCCCAGAACGACGCGCCGCCAGCGATTTTGGAACCAATCCATGCGTCACCGGGGAGACGTGGGTTGCTGTGGCCGATGGACGTGGTCGAGCTCAAATTCGCGAGCTGGCGGCCGAGGGCAAAGATGTAGACGTTTACACCGTCAAGGATGACAAGCTGGTCATTCGCACCATGCGCAACCCGCGCAAGACGGGAAACCAAACACCGATCTACCGCGTAACCTTTGCCGATGGCAGCTATGTGCGCGTAACGCTCAATCACCGTTTTGTGATGCTGGATGGCTCCGAAAAAACCGCGGCCGAATTGAAGCCAAATGATGCGCTGAAGGCAATGACAGCTTTCTCCTATCAGAAAAAAGGTCTCCCCAAAGTGGTCAAATGCGACTACGATGCGCCAGATAGCTATCGGATGATCCAGTTCGGAACCCATCGCAAGTCAGAGCATCGCCAGATTTATGCGCATCACACCGGCGTGGAATTGAACGGCATCGAGTACCAGCTACATCACCGCGATTTCGACGGACGAAACAATCACATCTCGAACCTGCAATTGATGACGATAGCGGAACATGCGGCCGAGCATCGGGCACGGATGCTAGGTCAGGACAACCCTGCCGTACGCTTGATGAATGATACCTGGCGTAAAAATCTAAGCGATGCCTGCGCCGGCGCGGTCAATGGCAACGCCAAAGAGATTTCCAATGAACAACTGCAAACAGAATTGATCGCTCTCACCCGCAAGGTTGGCCGTGCGCTCTTGCGCAGCGAGTACACCGCTTATGCGCAGGCCAACAACTGGCCGCGTATGTGGCAAGCCTATCGCCGCGATTATTTTGGCGACGACATCCGGCCGACAATGCAACGCCTCGCTCACGAGCTTGGTTTGCCGGTCATGGAAGCATGGGAAGTGGAAGCGCGTCGTTTCACCGATCTGCCGCTCCGCCAGGTCAATGGGCATACAGAAGTGCAGAAGACCTGCGAAATTTGTGGTGCATCCTTTTGGGTGCGTTTCTCGCAACGCGAGCGAGCGGTTTGCAGTCAATCGTGCAGTCAGAAACTGCATTTCCGGCTGCATGGCACTGAAGAACGTCGTATGCAGTTGAAGAATGCCCATGAGCAGCGTAAAGAAGACATACGCCAGCGGCAGGTTAGAGTCTATAACGATCTGATATCCGAGCTCAACCGTCACCCATCGAAAAAGGAATGGCAGACGCGGTGTCGTCAAACGGAAATCTCACCCGAAGTAAGTCGGGAAAGCAGTCCTTTTCGTTCATGGACAGAGCTGGAAATGGCAGCGGGAGCGACCAATCATCGAGTGATGTCGGTGACGCCAGACGACTTCGATGATGTGTACACCGGTACCGTGGACGAAACACACACGTTTTTCAGCATCGGTAGTGAGCGCCTCGATTCGCGGGGGCGAACCGAAATGGCTTATGTGCTATCATGGCAGTGTGGAGAGATTAACTTGCGTCCGTGGGAATTCTGCAATTTGACGGCCGCGGTGGCGAGGGCGGAGGATACGCCGGAGACGCTGCGCAGCAAGGTGGAGATCGCCACCATCATCGGCGCCATCCAGTCCATGGCCACCCACTTCCCCGGCCTGCGCCCCATGTGGCGGCAAAACTGCGAAGAGGAGCGCCTGCTCGGCGTGGACATCACCGGCCAGATGGACTGCCCGGTGGTGCAAGACCCGCGCATCATGGCGCAGCTCAAGCACCATGCTCTGCAGATCAACCGCCAGGTGGCCGAGACACTGGGCATCAACCCGTCCGCTTCGATCACCTGTGTCAAGCCAAGTGGCAACACCAGCCAGTTGGTGGACTGCTCCTCCGGCCTGCACGCCCGCTGGGCGCCCTATTACGTGCGCAACGTGCGCGTCAGCGCCCACTCGCCTGTCTTCAAGGTGCTGCGCGATGCTGGCGTACCCATGGGCCCGGAGAACGGCCAGACTCCACAGGACGCCGACACCTGGGTGATCCACTTCCCGGTCAAATCGCCGGACGGCGCCATCACGCGCAAGAATCGTTCGGCCCTTGCGCAGTGCGCGTACTGGCTGCAAAACAAGGTCTACTACACCGAACACAACCCCAGCGTGACTGTGACCTATCACGATGATGAGGTGCTGGAATTGGTCAAATGGGTGTGGGAACACCAGGATGTCGTCGGCGGCATGGCCTTCCTGCCCTCGTATGACGCTCAGTACGATCAAATGCCCTACGAAGAGATCGACGCGGACGAGTACGAGCGCCTGGCGGCCGTCTTCCCGGAGATTGATTTCTCCAAACTCTACCGTTACGAAGAGGAAGACCTGACCACCGCCGCGCAGGAACTGGCCTGCATGGCCGGCGCGTGCGAGGTGATGCTGTGATTCAGGAGACTGCGCCCGGACTTCCGAAGCCTGCGAGACTGCGGAAGCCTTAGGTTGACATCACGCCCGGACTTCCGAAGTCTGCGAGACTTCGGAAGTCTTTTTGTTGGCACCCCTCAGCGGACGTGCTATAATGTCACGTCACGGAACAAACTGACAAATCTTATGATTATGGCTATAAATCACGCAATATGAAGTGGAATCAGATCGCGCAAGCCAAAGCGCAGCTCGACAAAGAAAGCGGCGCCGTCTTCAAGGACTGGGGCGGACGCTTGCGGGTCGCGCTGGCCTTTCCCAACACCTACTACGTCGGCATGTCCAGCCTGGCGCTGCAAATCATCTACCAAACCTTCAACGCCCTGCCCGATGTCGTTTGTGAACGGGTCTTTTGGGATAAGGACGGACGCCAGGCCGGCCGCTCGCTCATCTCCCTGGAATCGCAGCACGACATAGACGCTTTTGACGTGCTGGCCTTCACCATCTCCTACGAGATGGACTATTTCAACGTGGTGGAGATGCTCCTGCAGGCAGGCATCCCGCCCCTGGCGGCCGAGCGCAGCGCGGACGCCACGCCGGATGGCCCCACCTGGCCCCTCCTCATCGCCGGCGGCCCGGGGGTCACCATGAACCCGGAACCGATGGCGCCCTTCTTCGACGCTATTGTCATCGGTGAAGGCGAAGAAGTCATCCCTCAACTCACGCAAATCTTCCGCGCCCAGATCAACGACAACCGCCTTGACCTGCTGGCAGTCCTGGACCAGATCCCCGGCGTTTACGTCCCGCTGCTGAGAGCGGAGAACAGAGACTGGAGAGCGGAGAGCGGAGACCGGAGAGCGGAGAGCGGAGAGCGTCCTCCACCCACAATCTCCAATCTCCAATCTCTAATCTCCAATCTCCTCCTCCGAAAATCCAACGCCTCTGGGTGCGCGACCTGCAAGCGTATCGGACCGCATCTGCGCTCTACACGCCTGACACCGAATTTGCCAATCTGCATCTGATAGAGATTGCGCGCGGCTGCGGCCGCGGCTGTCGTTTCTGCCTGGCCGGTTATGTCTACCGCCCGGCGCGTGAACAGCCGCTCGCCCGCCTGCTGGACTGGGCCAAACAAGGCTTGCAGCATGGCGACCGCATCGGCCTGGTCAGCGCGGCCGTGTCCGATCACACCGAAATTGATGAAATGGCTGTGGCGTTGCGCCAACTGGGCGCGCGCATCTCCGTCTCTTCGATGCGCACCGACCCGATCAGCGTCCCGCTGGTGCGCGCCCTGGCCGAGAGCGGCACGCAAACGCTGACCATTGCGCCCGAAGCTGGCAGCCAGCGCCTGCGCAACGTCATCAACAAGACGCAGGGCGTGGATGATCTGATGGCCGCAGTAGAACTGGCGGAGGCGCTCAAGTTCCCGCAGCTCAAGCTCTACTTCATGATCGGGCACCCCACCGAGACCGATGAGGACATCGAAGCCCTGGTGCAATTCACGCTCGCCGCGCGCAAGCGCTTCAAGCGCCGCCTGGCGATCAACGCGACACCCTTTGTACCCAAGGCGCACACCCCCTTCCAATGGATGGCGATGGCCGACGAGAGCACCCTCAAGCGGCGCCAGGCCATGATTGACAAACGCCTGCGCCCCCATCAAGTGGCCGTGCGCGCCGAGAGTCCACAGTGGGCGCAGGTGCAGGCAGTCCTGGCCCGCGGGGATCGCCGCCTGGCGCCGGTCCTCCTGGCCCTGGCCGCGCAAGGCGACCTGACCATTCGCAGCTTTCACGCCGCGCTGGCAGACGCCGGGCTGGACGCATCGCAGTTCATCGGCGAGTTTGCGCACGATCGGCCGCTGCCCTGGCGCATCGTCGAAAGCGGGGTCAGCGACAACTTCTTCGATTACGAATGGCGCCTGACCCAAAAGGGCGAGACCGGCAGTCACTGCCCGCCCGATTCGGCCGGCTGTTTGACCTGCCAGGCGTGCGATCCGGCCTGGGCCTTTCGCTTTAGCGACGGCAAGCCGGCGAAGCGGATCGGCACTCACACGTCCGCGGGCGTGCTGAAGACCCCCATTGCGCTGCTGGGTTAGCCGGCAGATGAGCGAGAGAGCGACGACGGTGCCGATCACCAGCCTGCACGACATCCCTGTGTTTCAATTTTCCAGCCTGGCCGGTCACGCGGGCCTGGTGTACGCCATTTCCACGCGCCGCGGCGGCGTCAGCCCCGCGCCCTGGGATTCGCTCAACCTCAGTCACACCCGCGGCGATGACACGGCGCGGGTCAACGAAAATCATCGCCGCTTGTGCGCGGCCTTGAACGTACCGGCCGACGCGCTGACCAACGCCTACCAGGTGCATGGCGCGCAGGTGGGGTTGATTGGGCCGGCGCAGCGCGGCCAGCGCCAGATGGACACCGACGCCCTCATCACCGCCACGCCTGACACACCCCTGCTCCTGCGCTTTGCCGATTGCACGCCCATCCTGCTCTACGACCCGGTGCATCATGCGCTCGGCCTGGCCCATGCCGGCTGGCGCGGCACCGTGGCCGGCATCAGCACGGCGACGGTGCGCGCCATGCAGACCGCGTTCGGCAGCCGTCCCGCCGATCTGCTGGCGGGGATTGGCCCGGCCATCGGCCCGTGCTGTTACGAGGTGGGCGATGAGGTGGTGGAGGCTGTGCAGCAGGCGTTCAGCAACCCCGCCGCGCTCTTGCCGCCTGGCCGGCGCACCCGGCGCCACTTCGATCTGTGGGCGGCCAATACGCAGCAGTTGCGGGAAGCCGGCGTCCGCCAGATCGAAAGCGCCGAGCTGTGTACGGCATGCCACCACGATTGGTTTTTCTCGCACCGCGCCGCGGCCGGCCGTTGCGGCCACTTCGGCGCCATCGCCATGCTGGCGGCCAGATGAGCGGAGCATGATCATCATGAACAGGGAACCATTGGCAGAGAATCTGGCGCGGGTCAGGGCACGCATGGCAGCCGCCGCGCAGCGCGCTGGGCGCGACCCGTCCGCGGTCACGCTGGTGGCCGTGAGCAAGACCCACCCCGTGGAGGCCATTCAAGCGGCCTACAGCCTGGGCGTGCGTGATTTTGGCGAGAACCGGGTGGAAGAAGCGCTGCCGAAGATGGCGGCCGTACAGGCATGGTTGGCGCAGCAGCCCGGCGCGCAGCCGATTACCTGGCATCTGATCGGTCATCTGCAGAGCCGCAAGGTGGCGGCGGCCGTTGGCCCGTTCGACCTGATCCACTCGGTGGATCGAATGAAAATTGCGCGCAAACTGTCACAGCAGAGCCAGGCCCGTGGTCTGGAGCAGGCCATTTTGCTCGAAGTCAATGTGGCCGGGGAGGCCAGCAAGTACGGCTTCCGTATCGAGGAGATTGGCCCGGCGCTGGCAGAAATCGCGGCGCTGCCGCATCTGCACGTCGCCGGCTTGATGACGATGGCGCCGCTGGCCGCAAACCCCGACGAGGTGCGGCCGGTTTTTCAACGCCTGCGCAGCTTACGCACCGCGCTGGCGCAGCGCGCACCGCAGTTCGAGCGCAGTCAGCTCTCGATGGGCATGACCGATGACTTCGAGACCGCCATCGAAGAAGGCGCGACCCTGGTGCGCATTGGCCGCGCGATCTTCGGCGAGCGCGAGTAACGCAATCCGCCGGATTGCCTTCTGGCGAGCGCCAGGCGTCACAACCCCCTGTCACGCAATCCGCCGGATTGCAAACACGAAAGAATGACAAATGCTACACGAAACAACGATTTCCTTCATCGGCTCCGGCGTGATGGCCGAAGCCATGATCAAAGGGGTGCTCGATCAACGCCTGACCAGCAGCGATCGCATCCTGGCGGCCGGCCCGCGCGCCGATCGTGGCTATGCCCTCAGCGAACGCTACGGGATTCACAGCACCACCAGTAACCTGGAAGCCGCCCGCGCCAGCGAGATCGTGGTCTTCAGCGTCAAGCCGCAGGTGCTGCCCAAGGTGCTGCGTGAGTTGAACGGCCACATCGCACCGGAGACTCTCGTCTTGTCCATCGCCGCGGGGACGCGCATCCTCGCCATCAGCCGCGGGTTGGGCGGGCATCAGGCCATCGTGCGCGCGATGCCCAACACCCCGGCCCAACTGGGCAAAGGCATCGCCGTCTGGACCAGCACGCCGCAGGTCAGCGAGGTGCAGCGCCAACAGGCGGATCAGATGCTGGGCGCGCTGGGTGAGGCAATCTGGATGGAGGACGAGGCTTACCTGGACATGGCGACCGCGCTCAGCGGCACCGGGCCGGCCTACGTCTTTCTCTTCATCGAGGCGTTGATTGACGCCGGGGTCCACCTGGGCTTCTCGCGACGGGTCGCGGAGCAGTTGGTGCTGCAGACCATGGAGGGTTCGCTGGCGGTGGCGCGCACCAGCGCCCGCCATCCGGCCACCTTGCGCAACATGGTCACCTCACCCGGCGGCACGACAGCCGAGGCGTTGTATCAGTTGGAGAAGGGCGGCCTGCGCACGATCGTCTCGAAGGCAGTCTATGCCGCCTATCAAAAATCGAAGTTACTCGGGGAGTTGAGTGAGAAATGATTTTCCTGCGTCAGTTCATCGTTCTGCTGTTCGGCGCGTTGCAGTTTGCCATCCTGATCCGGGTTCTGCTGACCTGGTTCCCCAACCTGGATCGGTCGAACCCACTGGTGCAATTGCTCAGTTCGGTCACCGATCCGATCCTGGAACCGGCCCGACGCCTGATTCCCCCCTTCGGCGGCCTCGACATCTCGCCCATCCTGGTCCTGTTTGCCCTGCAATTGCTCGAATCGGTCCTGCTGCGCGTCTTGTCCTGAGCTAAAATTGCCGGTTTTCGATTTGCGATGGCCGATGGCCGGTCTGCACTTTGCACTTTGCACTTTGCACTCTGCACTCTGCACTATTCAGCCTTCCTCCCTCCCTCGTCCACTCTCCGCATGCTGTGCGCAGGGGAGAAGCCGTCGGGGTAGCGGAGGAGGAGTTTGGCGATGTTGGTGGTGGCAACCTCTTCCAGCTCGACGCCAACCTCCTGGGCCAACACCGCCAGGTACCATAGCACGTCGCCCAGTTCCTTCACCAGTGCGGCATGGTCAAGTTCATGCTCATGGTACAAGTGCTTCTTCATGTCTTCGGCGATTTCGCCGGCTTCGCCGATCAGGCCCAAGGCCCAGTTCGCCAGGCGGTCGCGACGGGCGCGCTCCGGGCCGATGTTGGCGGTGCGTAAAGCCGCCCGCTGATAGTCGTTGAAATTCATAAGTCGTTCTCCTCTTAGCCCAGCAGCAGCGCCCAGAGGGCGCCGAGGACCAGGAAGGGGCCATAGGGCAAGGCGCGCCCCGGCTTATAGCGGTGTTGGATGATCTGCCAACCGATGACAACCAGGGCTGCCAGGGCGCCAGCGATCAAGGTGACAAACAGGGCCTGCACGACACCGGGGTAACCCGTGACCAAACCCACCAGCGTCGCCAGCTTGACATCACCCATGCCCAGTCCTGGCCCGGTGCCCGCCTTGAGCAGGGCCGCAAAGAGGGCGCCGGCGATGAAGAACACCGCGAAGGCCGCCAGGGCGACGCCACCTCCCACCAGGGCGTTGGGTAGGCCGCCGACCTGGCCGGTGGCGCCACGCGGGCCGAGACCCAGCGCGCTCGCCGCGGTCGCCACCAGGATCATCGGATAGACGATGGCGTTGGGAATGCGCAGGTGTTCCACATCAATGGCCACGATCAGACTGCCGACCGCCAGGTAAAGGCTGTCCAGGCCGAGGCGCGGCGTCCAGCCTTCGGCCAGCCACAGGAGCGGCAGCCCAATCGCCATGACCAGCTCGACCAGCGGCGGTCGCAGCGCCAGGCGCCCTGCGCACGCGGGACAGCGTCCGCGTTGGCGCAGCCAATGCAGCGCTGCCAACGGAGGGGCGGCCACAGGCTGGGCGCAGTGCGGGCAGGGGCGTGCCTGGTCTGGTCGCAGAAAGCGAGGCCAGCCATCGGCCAGCCCGTTGATGGCAAGTGCCAACAGCAGGCCCATCACAAACAAGAGTATGAGATCGAGCATAGGTATCAACCAATCATTTCTCGCATGATCCAACGCGTCGTTTGACACGGGACGCTGACCACATTAGAATGAAGCACCGAGGGCGGCTGGTCGGCGTGGGCGTGACCGGCGCCAAACTTCAACCATGGACCATTCTTTTGCAAGCACCGGATTATCGTGATCGTATCAGTATTTTTCTCTGGGATCCTGGCCATGCTGGCGACCGGACTCTTTGTGCAACTGCCGGCCCGCACCATGACCTGGATCATTTTTGGCACTCCCCTCAGTATTGATGTCAACACCTCGACCTTGCTGGCCATCCCGCTGCTGGTGCTGGCAGCGAGCGGCGTGCGGGCCGTTGTGCGGGCGCATCCGCGTGCCGCGGCCGGCGAGTTGCCCAACGCCTGGATCATGGCGGCGCTGCCGTGCGCTTTTGTGCTGACGGCCGCGCAGTTCCTCCCCCTGATTCAGGCGCGTGTGACCTGGCTCATCGTGCTGGCCCTGACCGGCTTCCTCCTGGCCGCCATCAGCATCATGATCTACCACACCATTGACGAGAACGATCGTGTCTATCACCTGGCGCGTGTCGCGCTCAATTTCATCACCTACGCCATTGCGCTGCTGCTGTTCCTCATCGTCTATCAATCACGTGCGCGCAGCGTGCTTTCCGGCACCCTGACGACGGTCATCGGCACGCTGCTGACCCTGGAACTGCTGCGCGGCGCCGGCGCAACCATCGCCCAACGCCCGGTATTGACCTACGGTTTGCTCTGCGGCCTGGTGCTGGGCGAAGCGATGTGGGTTCTGAACTATTGGCAATTGCCCGGCCTAACCGGCGGCTTTGTCGTCCTGTTGGTTTTTTACCTGCTGGTGGGACTGGCCCAGCAGGGCGTTGCCGGGACCTGGCGCCGCATGATCGTGTTTGAATTCCTGGCGATCGGCGCGGTCGGTGTGCTGCTGCTCTGGCAGTTCGCCCCGCGCTGATGCGGCCGCGCCGGCCATGTCCAAGTGAAAGTACCACTACCGCCGCGCCTCCTGCACCCGCTGCAGCAGCCGTGCGGGCTGATCGCGCCATTGCTCCCACGGCGTCTGGCCGGCGCTGAGCGCCTGCAGGGTCTCTGTCAGCACCCGGTTGACCGGCGTCCCGATCTCCGCGCTGGCTGCTGCCACCGCTCCGTTCAGATAGGCCACTTCGGTGCGTCCTTTGCCCGCGGCCAGGTCCAGATAGAGCGACGGCGCCTTGCCCCCGCGTGCGCCGCCGACCAGGCGTCCCAGGGCAAGGCGAATCACGGCAGGCGGCAGCGTTCGTATGAGCGGCGCCAGCCACGGAAACGGATAGCCACCCAGGGTGACGGGGCGGATGCGCTGAGTCGCCATGACGGCCAATGTCTCACGCCAGGCCGCAATCTCCAGGTCAGCCAGGCGAGGATCGGCCATGACCTGCGCTGGCAGCCACCCCAGGATCGCGCAGGTGGCATTGGCCAGTTGATTCATCAGCAGCTTGGTCCACTTGAGCGCCCGAAAATCCTCATAGACACGGGTCGGCAGCCCGGCCGCCG
Source organism: Candidatus Amarolinea dominans (assembly GCF_016704685.1). NCBI lineage: Bacteria > Bacillati > Chloroflexota > Caldilineae > Caldilineales > Candidatus Amarolineaceae > Candidatus Amarolinea > Candidatus Amarolinea dominans. The sequence goes on along the minus strand of NZ_JADIZS010000005.1, from coordinate 210,242 downwards.
CAAACAGCGCGGCCAATGACAGCAGCGGGAACGCGTTGGCCCGCGGGTCAACTGCGGCCAGCGCGATCCGTCCGCGCCGCGTCACCTCGATGACGCCCGGCGCGGTCACCGTGACCGGCGTGGTGATCGCGCCCGCGATCACCCGCCCTGCGCCGAGAATGCCCGCCAGGCGCTCCTCATTGCCAACCCCGTTTTGCAGCGTCAGGAGCGGTGGCAGGTGCGGACGCCAGGGCGCCAGCTCGGCCATCACGGTGGCGGTGTCATAGGCCTTGACCGTCAGAATCGCGAGATCAAAGCTGGCGCCGCCGGCCAGCGCGGCGGCCAGGGAGGGCACGGCCTCCACCGTCACCGCGGTGTGCGTTTGCACGCCACTGCTCAGCGTCAGCCCGTGCGCCTGGATGGCCTCGACCACCGGCGGCCGGCCGATCAACGTCACCTGCTGCCCAGCCAGAGCCAGGCGCCCACCCACCAGGCAGCCAATCGCCCCGGCGCCAATAATCAAGGTCTTCAGTGTCGTCCTCCGTGTTCATCCCCGTTAATCCGTGGTACTGCCATCCTATACTGCAAGTGGGAATAGACCTCACTTTTTCGCCTAAGGAAACAGGCGCAATTCGTGCCCGCTTGCAGTACAACTGGCAAAAACCGGCAAAAGCGGCTATAATGCGGGCCGGTAGGGATATTCAACTCTGAGCATTCAGCTCTGAGCATTCAGCATTCAGAATTATGACAAGACTGATTCTCGGTATCGAAACCTCATGTGATGAGACGGCCGCCGCGGTGGTGGGGGATGGTCAGCACATTCTGTCCAACGTGGTGGCGACACAAATTGATCTGCACCGCCAGTACGGGGGTGTGTTTCCAGAACTGGCGTCAAGACAGCACATCCTGACCATCAAACCGGTCATCGAGCAGGCGCTGACAACCGCCCAGGTCGGCTGGCAAGACATCGCCGCGGTGGCGGTGACCTATGGGCCGGGGCTGGCCGGATCGCTGCTCGTCGGCGTCAACGCGGCCAAAGGCCTGGCTTGGGCGCGTGCCCTGCCGCTGATCGGCGTCAACCACCTCGAAGGCCACATCTATGCCAACTGGCTGCGGGCCGGCGGCAATACCGCGCCCCCGGTCCCTCCTGTGTTGGTGCTGATCGTCAGCGGTGGACACACCGAACTGATCCTGATGCACGAGCACGGTCGTTACACGCGCCTGGGCGCGACGTTGGACGATGCCGCGGGCGAAGTTTTCGACAAAGTGGCACGTCTGCTCGGCTTGGGGTATCCTGGGGGGCCGGCGCTGCAGAGGGCGGCCGAGGGCGGCCGGGCGCAGGCTTTCGATCTGCCGTTGGCGCTGCGCCATGATCCGAAGCACCGCTACAACTTCAGCTTCAGCGGTCTCAAGACGGCCGTGCTGCGTTTGACGCAGGCGCTCAAGGCAGACGGGGCGGCATTACCGGTGGCTGATCTGGCCGCCAGTTTTCAGCGGGCCGTCGCCGAGGCCCTCGTTGCCAGGATTTTGGTCGCCGTTGACGATTTCAAGGTCAATCAGGTCTGCGTTTGCGGCGGCGTTGCCGCCAATGTTGAACTGCGCCGGCAGTTAGCCGCCCGCTTGCCGGCGCCGCACGCGGTCCCGCCCATCTGGTTATGCACCGACAATGCCGCCATGATCGCCAGCGCCGGTTTTTATCGCTACGCTGCCGGTCAGCGCAGTGCTTGGGACCTGGACGTGCTGCCCAATCTCAAGCTCAACTGAGCATGGGCAGTGGACAAAGGGCTATGCGGCGGATGGCGCTGCAGGCTTGGGCCATGCCGCTCTGAGGGCGGCGCGCATGGCCTCTTGTTCGTTCCAGGGGGTCTCGGTGGCGCCAAAACACATCGAGCGCTCGTGGCCCTTGCCACAGGCGATGACCACATCACCGGTGCGCGCCAAACGGCAGGCAAACGCCAGCGCTGCCGCCCGATCATCCACTCGCCAGTACGTTTCACCCTCCTGTCCGCCGGCGTCCTGACAGCCGCATGCAATCTCCGCTGAAATGTCCGCAATCGCTTCCGTGCGCGGGTCCTCCGCGGTGATGACGGTGAGATCGGCCAGGCGCCCGCCAATGTGGCCCATCAGGTAGCGTTTGGCCCGGTCGCGCTGGCCCGCGCTGCCAAAAACGGCAATCAAGCGGCCCTCGGGCGCCACCAGCGGCCGGACGGTCTCCAACGCCCGTTGTAATGACACAGGAGAATGGGCAAAGTCAACGATGGCCAGGAATGGCTGGCCTTCATCGAGGCGTTCCATGCGCCCGACAACGCCGTCGAAGCTGGCAATGGCGACGCGCAGCACGTCCAACGGAACACCCAGGGCGAGGGTGGAGCAGGCTGCGGCCAGGATGTTGTAGATGTTGAAATCCCCGATCAGGCGCGTCGTGATCTGCGTTTGCAGGCCGTCCACGGCCAGGCCCAGGTCGTAAATGCTGTGCCCCAGGTCGAGCGTGAAGGTGGTGCAATCAGGGGCATGGGTGATGTCGGCTGCTTGCACGGCGCCGTTCTGCAAGCCATACGTCAGGCGTCGCAACGATGACCGTCCCTGGCTCAGGATGGCGTCCAGGAGGGGAAAACTGGCATCTTCGGCGTTGAGCACGGCTGTCTTGGTTGTCCCCATTTTTTCAACGGCCGCGCTCAAGTGCTGGAAGAGAATGCCTTTGGCGGCCGCGTAGTTGTCCCAGGTGCCGTGATAGTCGAGGTGCTCGTGGGTGATGTTGGTCACGATGGCCAGATCGAACTCGCAGGCATCCACCCGGCGCTGATGCAGCCCATGTGACGTGCTTTCGAGCACCGCGACCTCACAGCCGGCCTTGACCATCTCGGCCAGGTAGTGTTGGGTGTCCAGTGCATCCGGTGTGGTGACATGCAGGCCGGTATCGAGGGTGTGACCGCCGATGTCGGCTTGCACCGTGGTGACAAGGCCCACCTTGCGGCCGGCGCCGCGCAAGATGTGTGCGATGAGGGTGCCGGTGGTGGTTTTGCCGTCGGTGCCGGTGACGCCAATGACGGTGAGTTTGCGCGCGGGAAAATCATGCCAGGCGGCCGCCAGCCAGGCTAGCGCGCTGCGGCTGTTTGCAACCTGGAGATACGGTATCTCCGCGCCGCTGAGCGCGCCGCTCTCAGTCGGCGGAAGCTCGCCCACGATGGCGGCCGCGCCCTGCGCCGCGGCCTGGCCGATGAACTCATGACCGTCCACACGCAGGCCGAAAATGGCGACAAACAGCGTGCCGGGGCGCACCTGGCGTGAGTCGGCGGTGATGGAGGTGATGTCCGGGTCGCCCAGGCCATACTGGACGCTGTCGGTGAGCAAGAAAGTCAACTGACTGAGTCGCAAGGCAGCCTCGTTAGGTCAAAGTGCAAAGTACAAAGTGCAAAGCGTTTTCTCCGAAAACGCTTTGCACTTTGCACTATTCAGCGCCTACAGTCTCCTCAGCGTCGCTGCTGCGCTTCGAGCGGCGGCGCGCCCGCGTGGCGGTGTAGATGCGCAGGCCAGTCCAACCACAGGTGGGGTTGTTGCACAGATAACGCCGCATGGGCAGGAAGAAGCCGATGAGGCGGTCACCGGGTGCGCGGTGAACGCGATGCAGTTCCTTGCCGCAGCGCGGACAGGCCTTGTCGGACAGGGACGGCGCCTGGATGATGCGTCGCCGCATGCGCCAGCCCAGCACACCCACTGCTCCCAAGATCAGGACCAGGCCGGTGAGGTCAGAGGCTGTGCGGTTGCTCAGGAAGTTGAGTGTGGTTGTGATCATCGCGGTGATGCCACCAACCAGCGCCTTGCCCGCGCCACTCAGCCACAGCCACAGGCTCTGCCGGATGTTGAACCGTTCGACCAGGAGGAAAAAGCCGAGCAGGATCAGCAGGGTCAGGATAATTTCAAAACGATACTCACGCCAGATGCGTCGCATATTCGCCATTTCTTGTTGAAAGTTCAGCTGCTACGTTACAACGATGCCAGCATGGGCAGCACGGCTTCGGTGGCCCAGGTAATAAAAGGGCCGGGGAAGATGCCGATGACCAGCGTCATAATCATGGCGATGGCGACGACCGCCTGCACAGGCCGCGAGATCTTGAACGGGGTTCGCTCGCCCTGCGGCTCGAAGAACATGTAGCGCACGACGCTCAAGTAGTAGAAGGCCGCGATCGCCGCGTTGACCAGCGCCACAGCCGCCAGGGCGAACGCTTGGGTCTGGATGGCGGCGCCGAAGACGAAGAACTTGCCTATGAAGCCACCGGTGGGCGGAATGCCGGCCAGTGAAAGCATGAAGATGAGCATCATGATCGCGAGGAAGGGCTGGCGGGTGATGAGACCCGACCAATCCTTGAGTTCGACGCTGCCGGTGGCATCTTCGACTGCGGTCACGGTGATGAAGGCGCCGATGTTGGTGAAGAGATAGGCGAACAGATAGATCAGCACGCCGTTGATGCCGTTGAAGGCTTTACCCGGCTCGGACGTGGCGGCGACGAGACCGATCAGGATGTAGCCGGCCTGCGCAATGCTGGAGTAGGCCAGCAGGCGCTTGACGTTGGTCTGGCGCAGCGCGGCCAGGTTGCCCAGGGTCATGGTGGCCATGGCGATACCGGCCAGGATGGCGGTCCACTGCGTCTGCACGGCGGGCAGAGCCACCAACAGGACGCGCAGGAGCAGGGCAAAGCCGGTAGCCTTGGAGGCCGTGGAGAGGAAAGCCGTGACCGGCGTTGGCGCACCATCGTAGGTGTCGGGCGCCCACTGATGGAACGGCGCCAGGCTGGCCTTGAAACCAAAGCCGGTGATGACCAGAATGGATGCCGGTAAGCCCAGGGAGGCTGTCAGGCCCTTCGTGTTCTTGAAAGCGGCGGCAATCTCGGTCAGGTAGATGCTGCCGGTGGCGCCATAGAGCAGCGACAGGCCATAGAGCATGACGCCGGAGGCGACGGCGCCGTAGAGGAAGTATTTGATGGCGGCTTCGCTCGAGCGCTTGTCGTCGCGAATGAAACCGGCCAGCACATACGACGTGATGCTGAGGAATTCCATGCCCAGGTAGATCAGCACCAGGTTGTTGGCGCTGACGGCAACGGTCATGGCCAGGGTGGCGGCCAGAAGCATGGTGTAGAACTCGCCCTGATGGCGGCTGCGAGACTGCATGTAATCGCCGGCCGCGGTGACCACCAGGATCATGACGATGATGACGAGCACCTTGAAGAAGACGGCGAAACCGTCCACGGTCATCATGGTCAGCGCAGTGGCGTCTTGTCCGAGCAGGGCCAGGCTGGCAACCAGGGCCAGCACGAGACCGACGAGCGCAATCCCCTGGAAGAGATGGGTGCGCGCGGCGTCGCGATAAACCAGGTCGAGCAGGAAGATGACCAGCCCGGCCAGGAAAATAATCAATTCGGGTGCCAGGAGCAGCAGAGGGTTCACGATCAGCGCTCCTTCCGGCTACATGAGCCGTTGCAAGAGTTCATTGGCGGCCAGATTGAAGAAATTGAGCAGCGGCGTCGGGAAGATGCCGAACAGCACCATGAACGCTACCAGCGGCCACATCGTCACCTTCTCGAAGGTCGCCATGTCGCTTGGCTCGTGTTCGTCCCGGCCGGTGGTCAGGTTGGTCCAGTGATCTATCTTGTGCGGGTCGTAATCGCCCAGGAACATGAACTGGATGATCTTCCAGAGGATGTAGGCGGCGGTGATCACGATGCCGAGGACGCCGACAGCGGCGTAGACCTTGACCAGGTCGAAGGCGCCGCGGAAGACCAGGAATTCGCTCCAGAAACCGGCCAGGCCGGGCAGGCCGAGGGAGGCGAAGGCGGTGACGAGCATGATGCCGTAGTAGTAGGGCAGTTTGGCGCTGAGACCGCCGAACTTCTTCAGTTCGCGGGTGTGCGCGCGCTCGTAGATGATGCCGACCAGGAAGAACAAGCCGCCGGTGATGATGCCGTGGTTGAACATCTGCAAGGCCGCGCCGTTGATGGCCATGGCCTGGCTGTTGATGGTGGCTTGCTCGGTGGCGCCCACGCCGAAGGCGGCGGCGCCGATGCCCAACATGACGTAGCCCATGTGGCTGACAGAGGAGTAGGCGATCAGGCGTTTGAGGTCCCACTGCGCCATGCAGACGAAGGCGCCGTAGATGATGCTGATGACACCCAGGGCGACGACGACCAGTGACCAGGCCTTGAAGGCGTTGGGCAGCGTGGGCAGCACGATGCGCAGGAAGCCGTAAGCGCCGAGCTTCAGCAGGACGCCAGCCAGGATGACCGAGCCGGCCGTGGGCGCGGCCGTGTGGGCGTCAGGCAACCAGGTGTGGAAGGGGAAACTGGGCACTTTGATGGCGAAACCGAGGAAGAAGCCCCAGAAGGCCAGGCTGCCCAGGAACATGTCGTTGGCAAAGGGCTTGGCCTTGGCCGCCTCCACAATGTCGAAGGTGCCGGTGACGAAGTAGACCCCCAGGATGGCCAGCAGCATGGCGACGGAACCGACCAGGGTGAAGATGAAGAACTTGATCGCGGCGTACTGCGGCCGGTCTTTGGCCTGGCCCCAGATGGCGATGAGGAAGTACATCGGCACCAGACCAATTTCCCAGAAGACGTAGAAGAGCACGTAGTCGAGCGAGACGAAGACGCCGAGCATGCCCATTTCCAGCAGCAAGAAGAGCAGGAAGAATTCCTTGGCACGGCGCTTGATCGTGAAGCTGGAATAATACAGCCCCAGGGTGGTCAGCAGCGCGGTCAGGAAGATCAGTGGCACGCTGAGGCCATCTACGCCCATGTGGTAGGTTGCGCCGAGCTGCGGAATCCAGGAGTAGACCTCTTGGAACTGGTAGCCGCCGCTGGTTTTATTGTAAGCAAACCAGAGAAAGATAGAAAGCGCCAGTGGTAAGAGGCTAATCAAGACGGACCAGTTCTTGATTGTGCGTTCGTTCTCCTTGGGCAGGAACAGGATCACCAGCGCGCCCAAGAGCGGCGCAAATGTGATGATGGTCAGAAGTGGAAAAGACATGTCAGCTTCCTCCGATTCAGGGGGGAAAAATTTCAGCACGCTCAGGCGTACAGATAAAAGCCCAGTAACAGCATGATGGTCATCACCGCGAACAACAGGTAGTTTTGGCCTTGTCCGGTCTGCAGCTTACGGGCAAGACCCCCCAGGCCGTCGGTCAAGGCGCCCAGGCCGTTCACGATGCCATCCACAATCGGTTCGTCGAAGAAGGCGCGCAGGCCGTCAGACAGCAGACGCCCCAGGCGACCGATGCCATTGACGATGGGGTCAATGACCCAGCGATTGTCGAAGCGGAAGGCCATCTCCCCCAGCCAGACGGCAAAGGCGACGACGGTTCCCTGGTACAATTCGTCAATGTAATACTTGCGGTTGAGCACGGTCCAGACGGGGCCGCGCAGGCGCTTGACCGGGTCAACCTCACCAGCCTTGAGCGGTCGCAGGCCATACACCAACCAGGCCAGGGTCAGGCCGCCGAGCGCGGCGATGATGGAGACCATGAGCGGGAAGGTGTTGAACTCCGGTATGTGGATGGTGTGCGTCAGCGCCTCTTCCAGGCTGCCGATGACATGCTCGAACGGGTTATTGAGCAGGCCACCCAGCACGGGGAACCCCTCCGGGATGCCCACCCAACCGCCGACAATGGCAAAGACGGCGAGCAGCATCAGCGGCCAGGTCATCAGGTCGTTCATGCGCAGCCCGGTCTTGGCCAACTTGGTGGGCAGGCTGGCGTGCGCAGCCGCTTCACTGCGCGGCTGGCCAAAGAAGGTCAGGCAGATCTGACGGCCGGTGTAGAAGGCGGTGAGCAGAGCCGAAAACGCCAGCGTCCAGAAGACCAGGGAGTTGAGCTCGAAGGCGTTGGCCAGGATTTCGTCCTTGCTCCAGAAGCCAGCGGTGATGAGGGGAAAACCGCTGAGGGCCAGGCCGCCGATGAGGAATGTCCAGCCCACGCGCGGGATGCGTTTCCACAGGCCGCCCATGTTGAGCATGTCCTGCGGGTCGAAGGGCGGGCCGTCGTCGTGCGCGTCGTGACCATGACCGTGGTCATCGTGCGTCGGCGTGTGTCCGCCGTGCCCGCCGTGCGCCTCATGCACATGTTGCTCGCCGTGCTCCACCGCGTGAATGACTGCGCCGGAACCGAGGAACAAGAGCGCCTTGAAAAAGGCGTGGGTCAGCAGGTGGAAGGCGGCGGCCACGTATGCGCCGATGCCCAGGGCGGCAAACATATAGCCGAGCTGGCTGATGGTGGAGTAGGCCAGCACTTTCTTGATGTCGTTCTGGGCCACGGCGATGGTGGCCGCAAAGATGGCTGTGAACGCGCCGATGGCCGCGACGAAACTGAGCACCCAGGGCGCCCCTTCAGCCGCCGCATGGAAGAGGGGGAACATGCGGATGATGAGATAGACGCCGGCGGAGACCATCGTGGCCGCATGGATCAGCGCGCTGACGGGCGTGGGGCCTTCCATGGCATCTGGCAGCCAGACGTGCAGCGGGAACTGCGAACTTTTGCCCATCGCGCCCCAGAAGATGAGGAAGGCGGTCAGCGCGGCCCAGGAGATGCCCAGGCCCGGCACCAGTGTTTCCGTCAGATGCTGCATGACTTCGGGATTGCGGAAAATCCCATCGAAGTTGAGCGTACCAGCATGGACGTAGAGCAGGGCCAGGCCGCTGAACATGATGGTATCACCGATGCGCGTGGTGAGGAAGGCCTTGAGGCCCGCGTCCTTGGGCGTGATCTGGTTGGGGTTCCAATACTTCTTCTCGAACCAGAAGGAGATCAGCAGGTAGGAGCACAACCCCATCAACTCCCAGAAGACGAAGAGCATGAAGAGGTTGTTGGCGATGACGAGGCCCAACATGCCGGCGGCGAAGAGCGAGATATAGGCGAAGAAGCGGCTGTAGCGCGGGTCAAGCTCCCTGGAAGAAGCATCTTGGGTCGTGTAGGCCTGGTTTGGATCGAGATGATGCGGCCAAGTCATGTAGCCACGCGCATAGATGAAGATCATCAGGCAGACGAACGGCACCATGAAGAGCATGGCGGCGGTCAGCGGGTCCACGGCGACGCCGAAGTAGCTAAGGCTGGCCTGACCGGTTGGAATTTCCAGCAACGGAAATTGGCCCGGCGTCTCCGAGAATTCCAGATAGTTGGCCAGCGTGGGAATGACGACGACGATCAGCGCGAAGAGCCAACTGACGGCCATAGCGCCAATGGCGATAGTCGAACTGGCCTTCTTCAGGCCGGCGGTCGCCCGCGTCTCATCCCGGTTGGTGACCAGGACAATGATGGCAAATGCCAGCAGCGGAAAGACGGGAATCAGCCACGAGAGATTGAGCATGAGCAACCTCGATTTTTGTTAGGCGGGGCGGGGGCTGTGATGAATGAGTCCAAACGAATCCATCCGACAATACTTGGCATAAATACACGTCTCGTCATTGATTCTGCCCTGGTCGGGGCGCCAGGAAGCGGGCGTAAATCTGTTGCGCAAGGCCAATGCCGACCACCAGGGCGATGCCGCAGATGACCAGGGTCCAGAAATCGGTCTGCCGCCAGACGATCCACAGGATGATGAACACGATCAGGGTGAAGGAGGCGGCGCTCCACTGCACGAAGGTCTGTGCGCGCTTGCCTTCATCGCAGATGCGGATCAGGGCGGCGGCGTCCATGTAACCGGGCTGCACCGCTTCGATCTGGCGAAACAGCTTGCCAGCGTAGCCATAGCCGCCCTTGTTCAGGTATTCCACCGCGCGCTGATAGACGCGTTCCAGGTCGGCCTCGGTGATGGGTTGGTTCTGACGGTTATCTTGTGTGCGCGCCATGGTGGTTCCCTGCAAGTCCGTAGCGGGCCGGCTGCCCTTTATCCCCTGAGCGTGTCGAGTTCGTCCAGGTTGACGGTTCCCCGGATGCGATAGATCGCAATGATCAGGGCCAGGCCGACGGCGGCTTCGGCCGCGGCCACAGCGATGACAAAAATTGCAAAGAGCTGGCCGGTCAACTCCATCGGATTGCCGAAACGCCAGAAGGCGACCAGGTTGATGTTGACCGCATTGAGGATCAGCTCGACACCCATCAGCACGCCAACGGCGTTACGGCGGGCCAGTGCGCCAAAGAGGCCGATGGCAAACAGTGCGGCCGCCAGAGTGAGATACCAGGAGAGTGGAATCATGAGAATCTCTCGCTTTCTCGCCTATGCCCGTTCGCGGGCGATCATGATCGAGCCGATCAGTGCAATCAGCAGCAGGACAGAGACCACCTCGAAGGGCACCAAGTAGCTGCCGACGAAGTCAATGCCCAGGCGGGCAATGGCATCGGTGGGCACGGCCTGAACAGTGACGGGCCAGGCAACGCCGCGCAGAATGGTGTTCATAAAAACGAAGAGGAAGACGGCGCCGATGGCGACGGCTGCCCCCTGCGCATTGAGGCGCCCGGCCTGGCTGGTGATGCCGCGGCTCAGCATGATAGCGAAGACGATGAGGGTAGCAATGGCGCCGATGTAGACGAGCACCTGTGTCACGGCCAGAAATTCGGCTTCGAGCAGGATGTAGACGCCAGCCACCCCAAAGAAAGCCGCGGTGAGGCACAGCGACGCATGAAACAGGTTGCGCAGCAGCACTGTGAGCAAGGCGGACGCGATGATGAAAGCCGCAATGCCAAGAAATACGGCTTGCTCAACCGTTGGCAACGGAAAGGGGAGAGTGGGCATAGAGACTCCTCCGAACGCAAACTAAAACCGGGACTGGCAACCTTCAGCGGCGCAGTCCCGGTGTGATGTCAAATGCGCACCGGCGGGGGGCCGATTTTCTCCGAAAACACCGGCATGGGGGCGCTACCACCCTGTGCGGCCAAGCGCAGACTGCGTCCAACCACGCCCAGGCCCAAGACCAGGCCGCCGAGTTGCAGGACGAAGAGGGCAACGGTCTGCACAATGGGGCCACCCGGCAACTTGACAGCCAGGGCGACGGTGAAGACAGCGACCAGGCCCAGGGGCACCATCACCTTCCAGGCCAGGTTCATCATCTGGTCAATGCGCAGGCGCGGGAAGGTGGCGCGGACCCACATGTTGAGGTACATCACAAAGATGACCTTGATGCCAAAGTAGAAGATTCCCAGGAGCGGCACCTGCTCGACAAAGGGACCTTGCCAGCCGCCCAGGAAGAGCGTGGTGGCGATGGCGCTCAGGATGAAGGTGTTCAAGAAAAACGCCAGGTAGAACCAGGCGAACTTCATGCCGCTGTACTCAACGTTGTAGCCGGAGACGATTTCCGATTCGGCCTCCAGCAAGTCGAACGGGGTGCGCTCGCCTTCGGCCAGGGCGGAGACAAAGTAGAGCACGAACGACAGCGGCATGATGAAGGCATTCCAGCCGAAGCCGGCCAGCCCGCCCTGCGCCTGGGCGATGCCGTTCATGGACATGGTGCTGGCCACGATGACCACGCTCAGGATGGCGAGGATCATGGGAACTTCGTAGCTCAAGAGCTGCGCCACCACGCGGAACCCGCCGAGCAAGGCATACTTGTTGTTGGAACCCCAGCCGGCCATCAGCACCGACATGATGGCGATGGAGCCGAGAGCCACGATGTAGAGCGCGCCGATGCCCATGTCTGCGCCGACGAAGTGCGGCGCCAGCGGAATGGCGCCGAAGAGCATGAGCACCGCGAAGACGGCCAGGACGGGAGCGGCGTTGAACGTCACCTTGTCGGCCGCAGTCGGCGTGATATCCTCTTTGGTCAGCAGCTTCATGGCGTCGGCCACAGTTTGCAGCAGGCCATAGGGGCCAGCGCGATTAGGGCCGAGGCGGTCCTGGATACGGCCGGCCACCTTGCGCTCCAGCCAGATCAGCCCGAGCACCAGGATCAGGGCGAAGATCAGGATGACGGTGGCTCTGATAGTCAGGTTGATGAAAACCGCCAGCCCTGGCGCCAGCCCCCATCCCACCAGGACTCCTTCCAGCCATGCGCCGATACGAGAGGGATCCAGGATGATGTCCATTATTGCCACTCCAACGCGTTCTTGCGCCAGGCATAAGCCAGCCCGCCAACCAAGATCAGAATGAAGATTGCCGCCTCCATGAGTGCCCACAGATCGAGCCGGCCATAGGCCACCGCCCACGGGAACAGGAAGACGGCTTCGATGTCGAAGATGACGAAGATCAGAGCAAAGAGGTAGTACTGGGCCTTGAATTGCACCCAGGTATCGCCCATCGTCTCGACACCGCACTCATAGGTGGATAGCTTGATTGGGTTGGGTCTCTTGGGGCGTAAGAGCCACGCGACGAGTAAACCAACAATGGGGAAGCCAATACCGACGGCTGAGAGGATTCCGACAAACGCATAGGTTTCTAAATTCATAGGCGTCCTCACCAGTGTAACGGAGTGGGTTGCACAAGCAAGTCACGGCGACCACGTAGTCGCGCAGCAACCTGTAAGCCTTGTGACAATTGTCGCGATTATACCATAGGACAATCTAATTGAAAAGATTTGGAGTTGACCTTGTTCAGGCCAGGCGCGGGCACAGCCAGGCGCCAGAGACGACCCAGCGATTGCTATCGGGCTGATAGCGCAGCTCGAAGGTGTCGCCCAGGGCCGTCTGCACCAGGACACAATGCCAGATGCCATCGTCCGCGCGCTCGACCCAGCGGCGGCCGGTAGCCGTCACCACGTGCATCTCGCCGCGCCAGCTAAACGCGCGTGGATGGACCTGCGCGTCCGGCGAGCGCCAGGCGTCCACGGCGGCCGGTGTCCAGGCGCCGGCCGCGGGGGGGCGCAGGTCGCCGCTGTGTGCAGCCGTCTGACGGGCACTGGCCGCGGCGGCGTCCAGCGGCTCGGTCGGCATCCCAGGGTCCGCGGCTCGTTGCGGCCGCTGCTGTTCCAGGTAGCGCAAAATCATGGCCAGGGCTGCATCAGCCGACAGGCGCTTGTTGCCGACGCGGTCCGCGTGCCAGACATGACGCTCGGCCCATTCCGCGTCGGGCGCGGAGAGATGCAGATGGGCCAGGCCAACCGGCTTATCCGGCGTGCCGCCGCCTGGCCCGGCAATGCCGGTGACCGAGACGGCGATGTCCGCGCCAAAGGCGCGTCGCGCGCCCTGGGCCATCTGGCGCGCCACTTCGGCGCTGACCGCGCCCTTGCTCAGCAGCGTATTGTGCTCAACGCCCAGCACATGCTCTTTGGCCGAGTAGGCATAGGTGACAGCGCTGCCCAGAAAGTAGGCGGAGCTGCCGGGTATGTCGGTCAGGCGGTCGCCGATTTGACCGCCGGTGCATGACTCGGCCAGGGCGACCGTCAACCCCAACGTGGTCAACAAGGCCCCGATCTTCACTTCGATGGTATCTGCGTTCATCATCTCCTCAGTTGCCGGCGGTCAGGGCTTGCGCAGTCACCGAGACCTCGGAAGCCCGTCTGCCAGCGGCAGGCGCAGGGTGAAGGTGCTGCCTTTGCCCAACTCGCTGCGTACTTCGATGTCGCCGCCATGCGCCTGCGCCACCCAGTGAACGATGGAGAGACCCAGGCCGGTGCCCCCCAGGCGGCGGGAACGGGCGCGATCGGCCCGGAAGAAACGCTCGAAGATGTGCGGCAGGTCATTTTCGGCGATGCCGATGCCGGTGTCGGTCACTTCGATGCGCACCTGCGCCGATTCACGGTACAGCGCCAGGGTGATCATGCCGCCCGCAGGCGTGTATTTGATGGCATTGTCAATCAGGTTGAGCAGCAGTTGGCGCAGGCGGTCCACGTCGCCCATGATCTGCGCCTGATCTTCGTGCCCCAGGCGCAGTTCCACCTGACCCTGGGCCATCATCACGCCCTGGCGGAAAACATCCAGGAGCAGGGTGTCGAGTTCGACCGGCGCCCGGTTCAGGACATGGCCGGCGTCGGCTTGGGCCAACAGCAAGAGATCGCCCACCATGCGGGTCATGCGCCTGGCTTCGGTTTCGATTTCGGCCAGGGCCTCCTGGCGCAGCTCTGCGTCCTCGATGGCGCCCCGCTTGAGCAGGTCAAGGTTGCCCTGGATGGTGGTGAGCGGCGTGCGCAGTTCGTGCGACACATCGCCCACCAGGCGCTGCTGTGTCTGAAACAGGTGATCGAGGCGCGTGAGCATTTCATTGAAGGTCTCGGCCAGCCGGCTGACTTCGTCGCCGGAGTCAGGGATGGCGATGCGCTCGGCCAGGTTCTCGGTGCGGCCGATGCGGCGCGCGGTGGCGGTGATGTCGTCAATGGGCCGCAGCGCCGAGCGCGCCAGGAGGGCGCCGCCGAGGGCAGTGCCAATGATGCCGAGCACACTGATCAGGTAGAGCGCGGTGCGCACCCGCCCCAGCATGTTTTGCATGTCAACCAGCGATTGACCGATCTGCAGTACGCCCACGATGTCCCCATTGGTGTGATGGATGGGCATGGAGTAGACATGAATCGGCGTGCCCTGTTGACGCAGCGTATAGTAGCCGCTTTGCCCTTTCAGGTTGCGATCCAACATCTCCTGGCTGATAGGCAGGATTTGATCCATGTTCTTCAGGTTGGGCGAGCGTTGATAGATGACGCCGTCGGGGGTTAGAACCTGGGCATAGACTTGCGTGGCAAAGACGACCCGCGGCAGCAGGGAGGTGTCGTCGCGGCGCACGGCCGCCATCGGGTCGAGCTCCAGCTCGATGACGGCGGCGGCCTGTTCACCCTGGCCTTTCAGGGTGTTACTGACATCGGCCAGGATCGCGTTGGTCAGAAACGAATAAAGCCCGAAGCTGAACAGCAGCAGCATGGCGCCCAGGAGTGCGCTGTACCAGACGGTCAGGCGAAAGCGGATAGACATGATGCCTGCTTCTATTCCTCGCGCAGGACGTAGCCCACCCCGCGCACCGTTTGCAGCAGGCGTGGTTCGCCGTTGGCTTCCAACTTGGTGCGCAGGTAGCGAATGTAGACTTCGATGATATTCGACTCGCCGCCAAAGTCATAGTCCCAGATGCGCTCATAGATGATGTCGCGCGTCAGCACCTGGCGCGGGTGTTGCATGAAAAGCTGCAGCACATCGAACTCTTTGGCGGTCAGCTCCAGGCGACGCGTGCCGCGCAGTACCTCGCGTGGCGTAGTTGAGCACGAGATCGCCGAAGCGAACCTCCTCGCGTGGGACCGTGTTGACGCGCACGCGGCGCAGGAGGGCGCGGATGCGCGCCAGCAGCTCTTCGAAGCTGAACGGCTTGGAAATGTAACCATCGGCGCCGCTGTCCAGGCCGGCCACGCGATCGGGAATGGAATCTTTGGCCGTCAGCATGACGATGGGGACATCACTGGCCGCGCGCAACCGCCGGCACACCTCCAGCCCGTCAATGCCCGGCAGCATGATGTCCAGGATGACGAGGTCGGGCGGGGTGTCACGGGCCATTTGCAGGCCGTTTTCTCCATCCACCGCGACATCTACCGTGTAGCCTTCGTAGAGCAGGCCACGGCGCAGCAGGTTGGCAATCTTCGGTTCATCTTCGACAACAAGGATTCGATCGCTCATGTTGACTCGGTAATTGTGGATTTGCAGAATCAGGCGCCCGCACCCAACACCGGGCACGGAACGTAGCGGGCGAAATAGCCCTCTACCAGGCGGTCGAACAGCACGGGCTGTTCATCCATGGGTAAATGACTGGCACGTGGCACGATGGCCAGGTGTGCGCCAGGGATGCGCCGTGCGGCCAGGCGGGCATCGGCCACAGGCACGGTCAGGTCGTGCGCGCCGGTGATGACCAGGGTGGGCGCCTGAATGCCCGACAGCTCGGCGCTCAGGTCAGAACTGAGAATGGCCCGCAGGCTGCCGGCCACGGCTTCCGGCGCGGCGCGGGCCAGGTCAACGATATTGCGGCGCAAGGCCGCGCCGCGGAAAAAGCGCGCGTCGGCGAAGAAGGTCTGCTGCCCGATGCGCGCCAGCAGGTGCGAACGCTGCGAGAGGTGCAGCACATGCTGGCCCAGGCGGGAACGGAGAAAGGCGCCCAGCCCAGGGCCGACGTTTCCGGTGATGACCGGGTTGGAGAGCACCAGGCCGCTGACCAGGTCGGGGTAGGTCAGCGCCAGTTGCAGGGCGATCAGCCCCCCCATCGAATGGCCCACGATGACGACCGGCGTTTGCGTCATCTGCGCCAGGAACGCGCTGACTACGGCCGCGTAGCTTGGCGCCGTGAAATCGAAGTCAGGGGAGGGCCGGCTGGAATCACCAAAGCCAGGCAAGTCCAGGCTGATGACGTGATAGGCTGGCGCCAGGCGCCGGGCGGTGCGTTGCCACATGCGCAAGGAGCTGGCCCAGCCGTGCAAACAGAGCACCGCGGCCCCGTGGCCGTCGGCTTGATAGTTCAATTGCAGATCGCGAACAAGCATGGTTGGCACAAACGGCATTATAGCACAAGGCAAAACGAAGATAGCAAAAGAAAAGATGAAGAAATGATTAAAAGCGCAAGAATGGTATTCCCCTACTGGCAAAATCCAGGGCAACTGGTATAATGCCACGATTCTTAGGAGCCGTCACGAAACAAGTGTTGTATCTGCGCCCCTTTGGCAAGCGTGAGAGTTGCGATCATTATTTCATGACGGCTCCTTGGCATGGCGCACAAAGACGAAAAGATAGAGGAGAAGTATGAACCCAGTCGAATTCCTGGCCGAGCGCATGGTTGCCAATGTGGAAAAAGTCATCATCGGCAAGCGCGCCGAGGTGAAGAGCACCCTGATTGGCCTGCTGTGTGAAGGGCACCTGCTGATTGAAGATGTGCCGGGCGTCGGCAAGACGATGCTGGCCCGCTCGATTGCGCGTTCCATCGGTTGCAGTTTCAAGCGTATTCAGTTCACTCCAGACATGTTGCCCAGTGACGTGACCGGCGTGTCGGTTTTCAACCAGCGCGATCGTGAGTTCGAATTTCGCCCTGGCCCCATCATGGCGCAGATTGTGCTGGCGGACGAGATCAACCGCGCCACACCCAAGACGCAGGCCGCGCTGTTGGAGGCGATGGAAGAGCGCCAGGTGACGGTAGACGGCATCACGCATCTGTTGCAGCGCCCGTTCCTGGTGCTGGCCACCCAGAACCCCATCGAGTACGAAGGCACGTTTCCGCTGCCCGAAGCTCAGGTTGACCGCTTCATGATGCGCATCAGCCTGGGCTACCCAACCCAGGCCGACGAGATTGCCATCCTGAACTCGCAGCAGACTCATCATCCCATCGAGGACATCGAGCAGGTGATCTCGGCCGAGGATCTCATGGCGGCCCAGCGAGCGGTCAAGGAGGTGTACATGGACGACCTGATCAAGGAGTACATTGTGCTGCTGACCAGCGCGACGCGCAAGCATCCTGATGTTTACCTGGGCGCCAGCCCGCGCGGCAGCCTGGCCCTCTACAAGACGTCTCGTGCCCGCGCCGCGATCGAGAGTCGCAACTACGTGATTCCCGATGACATCAAGGCCCTAGCCGATGCCACCTTGTCCCATCGCCTCATCATCAGCCCGTCGGCGCGTATCAAGAATGTGGATGCGCGCGCGATCGTGAGCGAGGTGCTCGATTCGGTGCCGGTGCCGGGCACGCGTGTCAAGACCCGCTGAGGGTCATCGTCTCGACTTTGGACACTTGATTCATGATGCGTCGTCTCTGGGGAATTCTCATCGGCTGGCTGTTGAGCCTGGCCTTTGCGCTAAACACCGGGCGGGATCTCGCCTGGAATATCTTCTATTTGATCACTGCGACCATCCTGTTGAGCGCGCTGTGGGCCTATACCAACGTCAACTGGGTACGCGTGGGGCGTTTTACGCGTGCCCGCCGCGCCCAGGTGGGTAAACTGGCCGAGGAACAGTTCGAGGTGCGCAATCTGAGCCGGCTGCCTAAGCTATGGCTGGAGGTGCGCGATTTCTCGACCCTTCCCGGCCATCATGCCAGCCATGTGGTCAGTTCCCTGGGCGGACAGCGCCGCCAACGCTGGATGGTGCGCACGGTGTGTCAGCAGCGCGGGCGTTTCATGCTCGGCCCGCTGACCCTGAGCAGCGGCGACCCGCTGGGCCTGTTCCGCTTCAGCCGCACGCTGCCCGCCACTTCGCCCATCGTGGTCTATCCGATCACGGTGGACATTCCGGCCTTCAGCCCGCCCATTGGCATCCTGACCGGCGGCGATGCCATGCGCCGGCGCACGCATTATGTCACCACCAACGTCTCCGGTGTGCGCGACTATGAACCGGGTGACAGCTACAACCGCATCCACTGGCGGTCGGTGGCCCGCACCGGACGCCTGGTGGTCAAGGAGTTCGAGCTGGACCCCACGGCCGATCTGTGGTTGATTGTGGACATGGATCGCAGTGTGCAGGTGGCCGCGCCCTGGCAGCCGGTGGAGCACGACGAAGGCCCGGCCATTTTATGGAAGGACAGCCCGCGTGACATCACCCTGGCGCCGAGCACTGAGGAGTACGCGGTGTCGGTGGCCGCCTCCCTGGCCCGCCATTTCATCATGCGCAATCGCTCCGTGGGACTGGTGGCGCATAGCCGTCATCGTGAGGTGCTGCAGGCCGATCGCGGTGAGCGGCAGTTGACCAAAATTCTGGAGACGCTGGCGGTGATCGAGACGCTGGGCAACATCCCCTTCAGCCAGGTGTTGACCGGCGAAGGCCAATCGTTGTCGCGCCACACCACCTTGATCGTCATCACCGCCTCGCCCGACCCAACCTGGGTGGCCGCGCTGCGTGACCTGCAGCGCCGCGGCGTTTACAGCGTGGCAGTGGTGATTGACGCCGCCAGCTTCGGCCCCAGCCTGCCCAGCAGCACCGTCGTGTCCGAACTCATGGCCAGCGGCATCGTCAGCTACCTGGTCAAACGGGACGACCTCCTCAACGAGGCGCTCACCCTGCCAACCCAGGCGCGTACGTAAATTTTCGGTTTTCGCTCTTCCCTCTACACCCCCACCTCACGCCAGGCGGCCAGCACGAGTGCGGGGGGGACGTGGTCGAAGATCTCCACCTGCCCGATGCGCCGCGGGATGATGAAGCGCAGACGGCCCTCTTTTTTCTTCTTGTCACTGCCCATGGCAACTAACAACTGCTGCGCACTGGCCGTGAATGACGCGGGGATTCGCACCGGCAGGCCCAGTCGTGCCAACAGATGCACGATGCGATCCCGCAGCGCGTCGTCGCACGCGCCCAGCGCCACGCCCAGGTGCGCCGCGGCCGCCAGGCCGATGGCCACTGCATCGCCATGACGGATGCTGAAATCGGACACCAGTTCCAACGCATGCGCAAAGGTGTGACCCAGGTTCAGGTGAGCGCGGACATGCTGCTCGAACGGGTCCGCCTCCACCACGTTGACCTTCACGCGCACCGCCTCGGCGATCAGATGGGGCAGCGAGCGCGGGCCAACCCCTTCCAGGTCAACAAAAAGAGCGGGCGCGGCCAGGATGCCGTGCTTGACCACTTCTGCCAGGCCGGCGCGGAACTCGGCCGGCGGCAGGGTGGCCAGCAGCGCGGTATCCGCCAGGACCAGCAGCGGCTGTTTGAACGCGCCCACCAGGTTCTTGCCCACGCCCGGCAGGTCAACGCCCACCTTGCCGCCGACGCTGGCATCCACCATGGAGAGCAGAGTCGTGGGCATTTGAATGAAAGGCAGGCCGCGCAGGTAGGTCGCCGCGGCAAAACCGGCCGTATCGCCCACCACGCCGCCCCCCAGGGCGATGACCGCGCTCTGGCGCTCCAACTCAGCCTGGGCAAATTGGGCATAGAGATCGCGCACCGTGTCCAGGGTCTTGAACGACTCGCCATCGGGCATGGTGCAGAGCCGCGGGGCCAGGCCGCCCGCCCGCAGAGCCTGCATGACGGCGGCGCTGTGCAGCGGCGCCAGGGTGTCGTTGGTGACAAGCGCCGCGGTGGCGCCGATGGGCAGGTCGGTCAGCAGCGCAGGCAGGCGCGCCAGGACGCCGTCGCCGATGATGATTGTATAGTCAGCGCCGGGCGCATGAACGGGCAGCGCAAAGCACTCGCCCTCAACCAGGCCCAGCGCCAGCGCGATCACCCGCTCACCCACGGCCGCGACCGACAGACCCAGGGTGTCCAGTTGCAGCGGAATGGCGCCATACGCGGGCGCCCGTTGGGTCAGGAGGTGCTCGATGTGCTGACGTGGATTCTCGACGTTGAGCAGGGGCCGCGTGCCGTTGCTGCCCACCCGCCGCAGCACCTCATCTGCGTCGGCCTGCAGGCAGATCACAGCGCCGGTAGCCAGCAGCGCCTCGCGATTGGCCGGATTGACCAGCGCGCCGCCGCCAGTGGCGATGACCAGCCCTGTTTGCGCGGTCAATTCATGCACCATGTCGCTCTCATAGCGGCGGAAGGTGGTCTCCCCTTCGACCGCAAAAATAGCGGCAACGGTTTGGCCCTGGCGTTCTTCGATCAGGGCATCCATGTCCACGAAGGGGCGGCGCAAACGGGCCGCGACATAGCGCCCGACGCTGCTCTTGCCCGTGCCCATGAAGCCGGTGAGGACGATATTGCGGCTGTCCGGGGTCATGGTTGGGTCTCTGCTGCGGCCAGCAGGTAGGCGAACTGCCAGGGCACGTTATCCATGGGCAGATCGGCCAGGCGAGACTGGCGCAGCGCCGCGCCGCGCGGCCGCATCTCGGCCAGGCTGTCACCGCCGAGTTTTTCGAGCAAGGCGTCGGCCAGGACGAAGGCGACCATGGCCTCGCCCACCACGGCCGCGCGCGGCACCGCGCTGAAATCGGAGCGCTCGTAGACGGTGACGGCCTCCGCGCCGCTGGCCAGGTCAACGGACCGCCGCGGGTTGAGGGTGGTGCTGATCGGCTTCATCGCCGCGCGCAGCACGATCGGTTGCCCGGTGGTGATGCCGCCCTCGAAACCACCGGCGCGGTTGCTGCCGCGCGTCAGCGATCCATCTTCGGCCAGGAAGATCTCATCATGCACCTCCGTACCGGGCCGGGCCGCGTGGGCAAAGGCGTCGCCAATCTCCACGCCTTTGATGGCATGGATGCTGGCCAATGCGCCCAGCAGGCGCGCACTCAGGCGGCGGTCCCACTGCACGTGCGACCCCAGGCCTGGCGGCACGTCCAGCGCCACCACCTCGAACAGGCCGCCGGCCGTGTCCCTGGCCTGCATGATCTCCCGGATGCGCCGGTGCATGGCCTCCAGCGCGGTCACGTCAGGACAGCGCACATCGTTCTGCTCCGCCAGCGCAAAGCGTTCGCGGTACGTCAAATGTCCCAGGTCGCCCGCGCTGACGCCGCCGATCATGGTCACGTAACTGCCAATGGTGATGCCGAATTCGGCCAACAGGCATTTGCACAGCGCGCCCACCGCCACGCGCGCGGCCGTCTCGCGCGCGCTGGCCCGTTCCAGCGCCAGGCGCAGGTCGCGATAGCCATATTTGATCGCACCAGTCAGATCGGCGTGACCGGGCCGCGGCACGGTCAGCGGGGGGATGGACTTCGCCTGCCAGGCCTGGTAATCGCGATTGGCGATGGTCAGGGCAATGGGCGCGCCGGTCGTCTGGCCGGCCACCACGCCGGCCGTCAGACTGACGCGGTCCTTTTCGATCTTCATGCGCCCGCCGGCCCCGTAGGCCACCTGGCGCCGGGCCAGATCACGATCAATCGCCTCCCGCGTCAGCGGCAGGCCGGCCGGCATCCCTTCCAGAATCGCGGTCAGGCACGGCCCATGCGATTCGCCCGCGGTCAAAAATCGTAACATCCTGCTTCTCCCTCGCTTGCTTCGGCTAATCGGTGGGGTGACCGCAGGTGGATTCTAGCATTGGAAGGGCGAAATCAGAAATGCTGAACGAGGAATGCTGAACGAGGAACAGAGAACGAAGGCCGGAGACCAGAGGAGAGTGTGATTACTGAACACGATGTACGCTTTGCACTTTGTACTATGCACTTTGCACTTTGACCCTGTCTGGTCTACAATCCGGGCGTCGGAGGTGACATCTTGAACAACTTAGCCTTGATCGAAACGATTCTGCGGGACCGGCAGGCGGTCTTTGCTGAAATCCGGCGCAGCGCCAACCTGCGGGGGTCCATTCGCACGATGCTGCTGTTCAGCGCGGGTTTCCTGGCATTGTACGGCGGGGTGATGGGATCAACCCACAGTGTGCTGCAGGTGCTCGCTTCCGCGCTGAAGCTGCCACTGCTGTTTCTGGTGACCCTGGTGGTCTGCGCCCCGGCCCTTTATTTCTTCAACCTGATCTTCGGCTCCAACCAGAGCCTCAGCCAGAACATTGCCCTGATGCTGACCGCGATCACCGTCACGTCGGTGGTGCTGCTCAGCCTGGCGCCAATCGTGCTCTTTTTCCTGCTTACCAGCAGCAGCTACCAGTTCTTCAAGCTGCTCAACGTCGGCGTCTTCACGGTCGCCGGCTTTGTCGGCGTCAGCTATCTCTCGCAGGGGATGCGCGCCATCTCCGGTGGACGGGCCGACGGCGTTCAGGCGCGTGCCAACCTGGTGCGCCTGTGGATTTTGATCTACGCGTTCGTGGGCAGCCAGGCCGCGTGGACCCTGCGCCCCTTCGTAGGTGCGCCCAGCATGAAATTCGAGTTCCTGCGGCCGCTCGGCGGCAATTTCTACGCCAACATCTTCGTCAGCCTGGGCGAATTGTTCGGTTTCTTCACAGTGAGGTGAGCCATGAGCGCCAATGACCGTGCGCGTGCAGACGACCTGTTCGATCTGCTGGCCGATGAAGTGACGGCGCGCCTGGCTGCACGGGCGACCGCGGCCGCGGCCACAGCCGCGCCGCGTGTGCCGCCGCCGGCTGCGCCACTGACCCCTTTGCCCCCTGCGGGTGAGGCAGAGCCGACGGCCGAGCAAGAAGCGGTTGCGCAGGAGACGTTGGCCGTTGCCATGCCTGTGACTGCCACGGGCGCCAGCCACCTGATTCGGCGCCTGGCGCTTGGGCTGCTGGTCATCATCGTGCTGATCAACCTGCCGCTCAACCGGCATGGCGCCAGCCTGGCGCGCGCCCTGCCGGGCAGCGCCGCGTTAGTCATTCGCGACGGCCTGGTGGTCAAAGAGGCAGACAAGGATACCATCTACGTCTTTCGCGACGAGCAGTTCCACTGGATCAGCAGCCTGGATGCGTTCGAGCACTTCAGCTACCGCTGGCAGCAGGTGCATGTCGTTGAGCCGGGCTTCATGGCCGGCTTCGAGCTGGGCGCGCCGATTCACGTCCTCCTGAAGTGCCAGGAAAGCCCGCACATCTACCGGCTGGAAAACGACCGCAAGCGCTGGATCGTGGACATCGCCAGCTTCGAGGCCGAGGGACACGTCTGGGACGACGTGCGCTTCGTGGCCTGCGACTACCTGCGCAACATCCCCGACGGCGAGACCATTCCACCGGGGCGCGGGCCGGCGCCGCAGCCGTGAGGATGCCACCGCGGTTGAGTGCCCGCCCACAATTCGAGCGCGCGACTTCTGCCCTTCTGCAAATGGCGTGTATAATAATCACAACTCGGACCCCGGCATGAGGGCAGCCAGAGCCTTGCCAGGCGTTCAAAGGAGCCAAAACCATGTACACCCGTTTCGAAATCGTCAATTTCCGGGGGTTCGATCATCTGATGCTCGATCCGCTGGCGCGCGTAAATCTGATTGCCGGCAAGAACAACGTTGGCAAGACCGCGCTATTGGAGGCCCTTTTCCTGCACATCGGCGCGCACAATCCTGAACTGCCGTTGCGCGTCAACGCCATCCGCGGCATCGAACGTTTCCCGCTCCAACCGGATGAGGTGTGGGGTTGGTTTTTCTATGACAAACGCACAGATCGGTCCATCCAGATTTGCAGCCTGGACGATCAAGGATTGAACCGCAGTCTGGCGATGAGACTTGCGCCATCCGAGACCGTGACCCAGGCCGGTAACGGCAACGGCAGCCGCAGCCGGCCGACCGGCTTCATCACCACCGATGTCTCACAAGACCTGGTGCTGGAATATGCGGATTCGCGCGGCCATCAGGCCGAAGCGCGGGTCATGTTCACGGCCGACGGCGAGATCAAGACCCGCCGTAGCGGCAGCGTCTCGGCCGCGCTGGGCATCTATCTCGGCGCGGCGGCGCGCTTCACGGGCGAAGACGCCGAGCGTTTCAGCAATATCGAGCGCATAGGCCGGACCGATGGCCTGGTTTCTGCGTTGCGGCTGCTGGAGCCGCGCCTGACGCGCCTGACGGTTCTGGTCACAGCGGGCGCGCCGATGATTCACGGCGGGATCGGCCTACGAGAGCTGATGCCGCTGCCGGTCATGGGACAAGGCATGGTGCATCTGTGCGCCATCCTGCTCGCCATCGCCAATGCGCCCGGCGGAACCCTCTTGATTGATGAGATCGAGAACGGTTTGCATCACGCGGCGTTGCCGCAAGTATTCCAGGCGATCGGTGAAGCGGCGCGCGCTTACGATGTTCAACTATTCGCCACCACCCACAGCTGGGAAACGATCCGGGCGGCCCACACCGCCTTTTCTGCCGGCCCGATCTATGATTTGCAACTGTGCAGGTTGGAGCGCACCCGCGAGACCATCAAGCCGGCGATCTACGATCAGGAGGCGTTGGAAGCCGCGCTCAAGTATGACCTGGAGGTTCGCTGATGTTGCCACAACCCCTGACAGCGCTCAAGCAACTGCTTGTCGAGGGCGCGGACGCATCGCGTTTCTTCCAGTCGTTCTCCGCGGCGTTGGCTCTGTCCAGCCTGCAAATCCACAACTTCGGCGGCAATAGCGAGTTGCCTGGGTTCCTCAAAGCCCTGGCGCTCATGCCTGGATTCGACGAGATCGCGTCCCTGGCCATTATCCGCGATGCCGAGGTGGATCCCCAGGCCGCCTTCCAGAGCGTCTGCGCAGCTCTGCGAAGGGCTGGCCTGGCTGCGCCAGCCCAGAGCGGCATCTTCTCCAGCGGCCGGCTGCAAGTGGGTGTGTTCATCCTCCCCGATTCATCATCCGCGGGGATGCTGGAATCCATCTGCCTGCGCGCAGTCGCGGCGGACCCGGCCTATGCCTGCATCGAACCGTATTTTGCGTGTTTGGATCGCGCAGGTGTGCCGCGGCCGGCCAACATGGAGAAGGCGCAGCTTCAGGTATTTCTGGCATCCCGTCACAGGCCCGGCCTGCGCATCGGAGAGGCCGCCGCGGCCGGCGTGTGGCCGTGGCAATCCACGGTCTTCGACGCGTTGCGCCGCTTTTTGCAGGAAGCGGGAACACCATGAGCCAGGTTGTCATCGAGAATCCCGCTATCAACTCGCCCTTTGCTGAGCCAACGGCAAACCTATCAACTTGCTACTGAAGAGCGACTATCACATCCTGGCGAGCCTGGTAGCCAGAGAAGAACTGGATGCTGAGATTGGTGAGAAGCTTGATGCAATTGCGGATGTGGCCGCGAGGGCAAAGCCACGAACTGAACGAGAAGCGTAAACCTGGGGAGCAACGACTATGCCGATGGAGAATCCACCGCATCCGGGTGAGATCATTCGCGACCTGTATCTTGAACCGCTCGCGCTGACTGTGACGCAGGCCGCGGCTGGGCTGGGCGTCACGCGCAAAACGTTTTCTCTCCTGCTGAATGGTCATGCCGGCATTTCGCCTGAGATGGCTGTGCGCCTGTCGAAGGCTTTCGGGCGCACGCCGGAAAGCTGGCTGCGACTTCAGATGCAGTACGATTTGGCCCAGGTCAGCCAACGGGTGAACCTTGCGCAGATCAAGTCATTTGTGGTGAGCACAGACGCCGTTGTTGCCGTCGGTGGTTGACGTGAAGATGTGAGTCAGGCAGATAGACTCCCTTAACGCCTGTCTTGTTGCAGGTGTGAGCGGTGAACAATACGGTGCATGTTCTGAATTGCTGCCTGGCGGGACTCCCCTTTGGCGAAAGCGCCGGCGTGTGGTAGACTTGCGGCAGGGTTGCGGGCCGGACGGGGTGTCCGCCGCAATCATGATTCTGACCATCTTTCGTGGCTTTTCATGCACTGGATCAAACTCAAGACGTTCTGGCGACCCTTGCTGGGCCTGGCCGCGGCGGCGCTGCTCAGCACGGGCTGCATTTCTCTCTTTCGTCCCCTGCTCGCTAACGTCAGCGT
Organism: Candidatus Amarolinea dominans; assembly: GCF_016704685.1. Lineage (NCBI taxonomy): Bacteria > Bacillati > Chloroflexota > Caldilineae > Caldilineales > Candidatus Amarolineaceae > Candidatus Amarolinea > Candidatus Amarolinea dominans. Next base: position 184,218 of record NZ_JADIZS010000005.1, on the reverse strand, counting down.
CGAACCGGCGCTGATCTCCCCCAACGCGGACGGCAGCGACGACGTCACTCGCATCCGCTATACCCTGGGCCGCAATGCGGATCTCTCCATCACCTTCACCGATGCCGCGGGCCAGGCCTTTGCCTTCCGCGCACGGCGCCCGCGCTCACCCGGCGAATACGAGGTGCTGTGGGGCGGCGTGGTCAATCAACTGCGCGTGCTTGATGGCGCGGCCGGCCGCCAGGCGGTTGACAGTTGGGTGCTGCCCGATGGCGCTTACACCTGGGCCATCACCGCGGCGGAGGCCAACGGCAGCAGTCAGCAGATCACCGGCACGATCACCCTGCAGGGCGGCGACACCGAGCTGCCCCTGCTCAACAATTTCATGGTCGTACCGCAGGAGTTTCGCCCCAACCAGGATGGCCTGCGCGATGACTGGGTTTCCATCTCCTACTACCTGACCAAACCAGCCGATGCCGTCAACGTCTACCTGGTGAACCCGGCGCAGCCAGACGTGAAGTATTACCTGCCTGAGAGCGAGCGCGTCATCAAGCCGGGCGAGATGGGGTATCACGAATATCGCTACGAGGGCGGGGTGGACAAGGGCGCGGAACCGCCGCCCGACGGCGCCTACACCATCGTGGGTGAGGCGCGTGACCTGGCCGGCAACCATGTGGTCGTCTCCTCTACCCTCACCATCCAGGAAGGGGGCAAGCCGCGCGCCGACATCCTGCAAGGCGAGATCGAGTGGCAGAACGAGGTCAACCGGGTGGTGGGCGTGCCGCTGGGGTCCACGCTCTGCTTCACGGCCACGGTGGCGAACCAGGGCACGGTGCCCATCCGCACGGCTGGCCCCTGGCCCGGACAGACCTATCGCTTCAGCCAGAACTACAACACCCTCGCGATCGCTAACAACGATAAATCATGGCATCAGCAGGCCGGCGCCTGGCGCTTTGGCGTCAACTTTGACACCACCGGGGTTGATTTCCCCTTCCGTTGGGCCATTGGCCGGCCGCAGGACCTGGAACGCCGCGTGATTGACGGCACGGAGCAGTACTATCTGCTGCCCGGTCAGCGCGGGCAGGTCAGCGGCTGTATCGAGTTCGATGAGGCGCCGCCGTCCGCCACCAATTTCTGGTGGGGCGGGCTGATTCACGAGTTCGTCGCGGTGGCCAACAACTACGTGGACCGCATCAGCGTCGAGGTGGGGCAGCCGTGACGCCAAATTGCACCGGCCGCCTGGCCGCCGCGCCGGGGCTGCGCGGCCATGTCTGATTCACGCCCCGGCCTGCGCCTGGCGATCATCATCGTCAACTGGAATGTGCGCCAGCTGCTGGCCGGCTGCCTGACCGCCATCGCCGCCAGTCAACGGCCGCCGGGGCAGAGCTGGGAGGTGTGGGTGGTGGACAACGCCTCGGCCGATGGCAGCGCGGACATGGTGGCGAGCGAGTTTCCCTGGGTTCGCCTGCTGCGCAGCGCCGAAAACCTCGGTTTTGCACGCGGCAACAACGCGGCCCTGCGCCAGATCGGCTTCGATGCGGCTTTCACCCCGCCTGCGGCCGACGCACTGCCCGATTTCGTGCTCCTGCTCAACCCCGACACGGCCGTCGCGCCGACGGCCGTGTCCGCGATGGTGCAGTTCCTGGCCGACCACCCGAACGCGGGCGGCTGCGGCGCGCAACTGGCCTACGATGATGGTCGTTTTCAACATGGCGCCTTTCGCTTTCCTGACCTCTGGCAGCTCTTCTTCGATTTTTTCCCCCTGCACGGCCGCCTGCTGGCGTCGCGCCTGAACGGCCGCTATCCCCGCGCCTGGTATGCGGCCGGCCAGCCCTTCCCGATTGACGCGGCCCTGGGCGCGGCGCTGATGGTGGCCGGGCAGGCAATCCAGGCCGTGGGGCTGCTGGACGAGCGCTACTTCATGTACTGCGAGGAGATTGACTGGTGCTGGCGTCTGCACGACGCGGGTTGGCCTCTGTGGTGCGTGCCCGCGGCGCGCGTCACCCACTTCGAGGGTCAGAGCACGCGCCAGTTCCGGGGCGAGATGATCGTGGCGCTCTGGCGCAGCCGCTTGCGCCTGTATGCTATCCGCTATAGCCCCCTGCGGCGCCGCGTGGCGCGGGCCATCGTGCGCGTCGGCATGACGCTGGAGAGCCGCCGCGCCCGGCAGCAGTCGGCGCGTGGCACACTGACCGCCGCCGAACTCGCGCTGCGCCTGGACGCCTACGGCCGCGTCGCGGCCCTGGCGCGCAGCTAATCCTGCAATTCGTCATGCGATTTGCGCCCTGGCGCCCTGGCGGCTTGGCGTTAGAAATTCAACGCAAGGGTGCAATGCCGGTTGGCGCCGGGCGCCTGAGCAGTTGCCGTAATTCTTTCACGGAGAACACCGTTACTTATGACACCATCTCTGACCGTGGTCATCCTGACCAAGAATGAGGCCCGCCATATCACCGACTGCATCGCCAGCGCGGCCTGGGCCGACCGCGTGGTGGTTTCAGACTCGTTCAGCGATGATGGCACGCCCGCACTGGCACAGGCCGCGGGCGCGCAGGTCATGCAGCGGCCGTTCGAGGGCTGGGCGCGGCAGCGCAACCATGCCCTGGACGCGGTGGAGGCCGATTGGATTTTCTTCCTGGATGCGGATGAGCGTATCACGCCGGAGCTGGCGACGGAACTGCGCGCGGTGATTCAGCGCAGCGAGGTGGGATGGTGGGCGCCGCGTCACAACTTCATCGTGGGCAAGCGCATGGGCCATGCCGGTTGGTACCCTGATTATCAACTGCGCCTATTGAAGCGCGGGGCCGCACGCTACGACCTGTCAAGGCCGGTGCATGAAGTGGTAGAACTGGACGGCGCCGAAGGACATCTGCGCCATCATCTGCTGCACTACAACTACGATTCATGGGCGCAGTTTCACGCCAAGCAGGCGCGCTACGCCGCGTATGAGGCGGGCATCCTCAAACAACGCGGCCTGCGTCCCCGTTTTCACAACTACATTTTGCAGCCCCTGCGCGAGTTCCGCCGCCGCTACATCACCCTGTCCGGCTGGCGCGACGGCTGGCACGGACTGCGCCTCAGCGCGCTGATGGCGTACTACACCTATGTGACGTATGTGGACCTGGCAAAGCTCTGGCGCACGTCCGCCGCGCAGCAGTAGGGCTGTGCCTGCGGCGCATGGGGGTGCATACTCCACGAGAGCGGCCATGAATAGTGGCCCGGCGTCACCGCCGGGCCACTGGGTTGATCCGATGCTAACTCTTCGCCGCCAGGCCGAGGCGTCGGAGGATTTGCGGCATCCCCTGGTCAATGAGTTGGGTAAGCTCCTGCGCGCACCGTTCATACTCGGGTAACGGCTGCCCATAAGGGTCCTTGACATCATGGTGTTGCCCGCTCATTTCGGTGAGCAGGTAGACCTTTCCCAGGTGCTGGGGTGTCGTGTAGAAGATCGAGCGCCGGTGCGCCTCCTCCATCACCAGCACGATGTCCGCGGTCTTGACGTCGGCGATTTCCAGGGAATGCGCCACATGATCGCTGATGTCAATCCCGCGCTGGGCCAACGTCGTTACCGCGTTGGCGCTGGCCGGCTGGCCCACCAACGCGTAGACGCCCGCAGACGCCACGCTGACCTGGTCGGCCAGCCCAAGTTCTTGCAAACGGTGACGCAGCAGGCCGGTCGCCATCGGTGAGCGGCAGACATTGCCGGTGCATACAAAAAGGACTCGCTTCACAGTTCAGGCCATCTCCGGCTGCAAGAGACCAAAGTCGCCATCCGCGCGGCGGTAGATGACGTTGACGCGGTTGTCATCCACATTGAAGAAGACAAAGAAATCGTGCCCCAGCAGTTCCATCTGCTCGGCGGCCTCTTCGGGGCCCATCGGGCTGATCGGGAAACGCTTGGTGCGCACGATCCTGCCGGACGTGACGCCCTCTTCGGCCGCCATGGACTCCATCTCCTCGGCCGCGCTCTGCATCTGCTCGGCGCGCTCCAATTCACGCCCGCGCCCGCGCTGGCGCTTGTCCTTGTAGCGCTTGACCTGGCGGTTGATCTTGTCCACCACGGCGTCAATGGACGCGAACATATCGTCGCTTTTCTCTTCCGCGCGCAGGATGGAGCCATTGCTGCGCAACGTGACCTGGGCCACCTGACGATCCCCGGCCCGTCTCGAATTCTGCGTGGTCAACTCCACGCGGGCTTCCTGGATGTCGGGCAGGTAGCGATCCAGGCGGCCCACCTTCTTCTCAACGTACTGCTGCAGCCAGTCGGTTATTTCAACATTCTTGCCAGTGATGTGCAGTTCCATTTCTGCCTCTCTTTCGTATGACACCCTGTCAGGGTGTGAAATTGGCCCTGAGACTGTTTCTCAAGGCGAGGGTTGATCGTCCAGCAAGGCATGGGCCGGTGTGCGCGACGACCAACGTGCGCGCGCCAGGGTGAAGGCCCACACCTGTTGGGCGCCGGCTGCGACCAGGGCCGCGGCGCACGCGCCCAGGGTCGAACCGGTGGTACAAACATCGTCAATGAGCACGAAGCGGCGGCCAGGCGCCAGGTTGGCCTGTTCCGGGCGGATGCCAAAGGCGTCGGCGACATTTTCCCGGCGTGCCTGGGCCTGCAAGGTGACCTGCGGCGTGGTTTGGCGTGTGCGCACCAGCAGGCTGCCGTCTACCGGCACCCCCACGGCCGGCCCAATGACCGCGGCCAGCAGTTGCGATTGGTTGTAGCCGCGCTCGCGTTCACGCGCGGGGTGCAGAGGCACCGGCACGATGGCGTCTGGCGGCTGTGGCAAATGGCGCCAACTGGGCAGCATCAGTTCGGCCAGGGGCCGCGCCAGGTCGCGCGCCTGTTTGTACTTCAGCGCGTGGATGGCAGGGCGGACCGGGCCTTCGAACAAGAGCGCGGCGCGGATGCCGCTCAACGCTGGGGTTTGCTGCGCACACGACGCGCACGACCGCCCGTTGATTCCAGGCTGGCCGCAGCGCTCGCACCAGGGCGGGGCCAGGCGCGTCACCGCCCTGCGGCACGCCAAACAGAGGCGACCGCCGGGCTGCCCGCGCTGCTCGCAACTGACACAGCGCGGCGGAAAGAGCATGTCCAGCAAAGTTTGCGACAGCGACGCCCAGGAAAACCCGCGCGGCGACGCGCCGTCGTTGGTCGTCGGCTGGGGGAGGATCATGCCAGGGATTTGGTGTTGACGGTTCGACATAAGCCGGGCCACTCGTCATCGCATCGGATAAGATATGGCGCTTGGGGTTCGCAAAAGCATCAACTGTCACCTCGCAGCCGCGAAAACGCTGCGAGACACGAGAGTCAGTGTCATGCGAACCCTGATTACTGCGTTGGAAAAAGGCTCTGCCAGGCCGTGATGATCCAGACTCGCAGGTCATCACCCATGATCAGCAGAATAGCCAGGACGACGACCGCGATGAGAATCAGAATCAGCGCGAATTCGGCGAAGCTTTGCCCTTCATCATGCCCTTCATCATGGCGCCGTTGATCGCGCGGCCCGCGGGCGAGCCTGTGCTCGTGCATTTACTTACTCCGGCGTCGCCCGAGGCAACGCACAATGTGTCTGCTGCGCGGGAGTTCAGGCATCGGCTGTTGTATCTTGCAGGCGTACCCACCCGCGTCGCAGAGCCAACACCGCAGCCTGCGTGCGGTCATTAACCGCCAGCTTGCGCAGGATCGAGCTCATATGATTCTTCACCGTCTGGCGGCTGATGCCCAGCTCGCGCGCAATTTCCTTGTTGCTGGCGCCGCGCGTGATGTATTGCAGGATTTCCATCTCCCGCGGTGAAAGGGGCACGAACATCTCATCGGCCGATTCGCCAAACACGGCCAACTCCTCGAAGTGCTTGCGGATCCATTGCGCCACCTGCGGGCGTCCCATGATGATATCTTCGATGACGAAGTTGCCGGCCGCTGCCGCCCGAACGGCGGTCACAAGCTCGGAGGGCATGACATCTTTGGGGAAATAGGCGGCCGCGCCGGCGCGCAGCGCATGGAACAACTGCTCATCATCGTGATAGGCAGTCAGGACAATCACGGCAATGGTTTCGTTGTTTGTCTTGATCAGGCGTGTGGCCTGCAAGCCATTGAGGGACGGCAGGTTGATGTCCATCAAGATCACATCCGGCTTCAACTGCGGTGCTTTGTCCACCGCCACCTGCCCGTCGGCGATCTCGCCCACCACCGTGAAGTCAGGTTCCAGCTCCAGTACGCGCCGCAACCCCTGTCCAAAGAGTGGATGATCCTCGACAATCAAGATCCGAATCGTTCTTTTCTCAGCCATTGGCATTTCTCCTTGATCTGTTGGCCGCGGTGCGCTGCGTGCAACCAACGGCGCGACTGGTAGGGGCAGTCGCTCTGAACATTCGCAGACATGCAATCATGACACATCGGTGGGGACGCGCAGGGTCAACGTGGTGCCCTGGCCGGGCGCGCTGGTGATCTGCAGACGCGCCTGCAGGAGTTCGGCCCATTCCTGCATATCTATCAAACCGCTGGCATCCACCAAGTCTTCCGGTGCGAAACCGCGCCCGTGGTCGCTGATCTGAATGATCCAGTAGCGATCCAGACTGCTCAACGCCAGCAGGGCATGGCCGGTGCGCGCGTGGCGTGCCACATTGCGCAGCCCTTCCTGGATGATGCGAAAAATCGCTAACTCGACGGTGACCGGCAAGCGCGGTAGGCTGACGGCGCTGTTGATGGACACACGGATGCCATAGTGATCAGAAAAGCGCTGGGCATAGCGCGTCAGGGTCGCAGCCAGCCCCAGTTCCTGCAGCAGCGGCGGCGTCTGCAAATCACTCAGCAGCCAGCGCAGCTCTTCCAGGCTGGCGCGCAGCTCATTTTCCAGGCTGATCAGCCCTTTTTCAACGGTGAGCGGCTCGTTGCGCAGTAGCAGCCGGCATGCAGCCAACTCAACGGCTGCATTGGCCAGGAGTTGACCGGTTGACTTGAGTGAGGCCGCAATGCGTTCCTGGATCTGCTCCTGACGGCGCACCAGGCGAAGATGATCCTGTGCCTTGTCGCGGTCATGGCCGTCACCACACCAAGCGCTGCGCGCGGCGCGCAGCAACTTGAGCGACGGCAATATGGATGGCAACCGGCTGTGCTCAGCCTGATCATCGGGCTGCGTGAACAAGGCCAGGAGTCGAGCCTCGGCTTCGGCGAGGATCTGCTCTCCCTGCTTGATCAGGTCCGGCGCCTCTGTGGGCGCCGCAGACACGGCAGCCAGATCGTTCATGATGGTTTTGTGGTCTTTCTACAACGGTCAACCAGTCGCTTCGTACGGAGGTGGGCTGTGGTCGTAGGTTAAGTTCGCGTCAAGCCTCTCATGAGTATTGTACCATCAGTTGCGTGGAGATGCAACCAAATGGCAGCGGCCGCCTGAAACTGATGAAGAACAGGATCACGTGCGCAAATTGTAACATACCTCTGTGAGGACGCCAAACCGCCCCGCCCGGCGACTGCAAGTCGCTGCAACGGCTGCGAAGCCCACCTGCGTGGGCTGTGTGCATCCAGGACGGAAATGCACCCGGCGTGCTATGATTTGTTGACAAAGCTGCGCCAACTGCGTATAATCTGGCATGGGCACGTGATCGGGCGAAAAGCACGCTGCCAAGACTTCCCAATTTTTAGGTTCCCCAATCATGTTTTGCGTGTTCCCAGCGACGTACGCGCACCTGTATTTGCGTGCGCGGCTGACATCAACCGGACGCAACAGCCGCCAGTCGAAGGAGGTGATGACGCTTCAGTAATTCTCGCTGCCTGTTCCTGGACACAACCCATCGCGGGTCATGATCCATTGTTCGCGTTCCCAAAGAACCAATCTCCAAAGAAGGAACTCAGATGACTAAGAATCAGCATCGAACAACATGGTTCACGTGGTTTCTAATCGTAGCCATGTTCGTCGTCACACTGGCGCCCATGTCGGCCCTGGCCACAGCGCCCGCAGAAAAGGACGGCGCTGCCGCGGCAGCACCTTCCATCCCCTGGCAGAAATACATCCGTTCGCAACCCAACCCCATGCCACCGGCCGATGACTTCGTCATCGAGCAAATGCTGCGCGCCGACGGCAAGCTGACGTTGAATTCAACGGCGGCTGAGGCCAAAGCCGCGGTGGAAGCCATCAAGGCAAACCTCAATCGCCAGAAGGGCCTGAGCGGTCCCAACCCGATCGCCTATGCCAAGCGCCTGGCAGCCTGGAACCAGGCCGAGAAGCTGGGCAAAAGCCCGATGGCCGCCGGCCTGGGCGAAATTGGCGAAGCCAAGCTCCTGATGGCGATCGTCGAATTCGCCGGGTCCCAGACCTTCGATAACTACCAGACAGTTGACGGCGAGTGCGTGCTGGACGGTACGACGACCACAATCGCCGGCCCGCTGCACAATCAGATCCCTGACCCGGCTCCCACCGGCGACAATAACACCCTCTGGGTGCCAGATTTCACCACCAGCTACTACCAGAACCTGTTCTTCGGCGAAGGGCCGACGGCCGGTGTGGGTGTGGTGCGTCCTGACCTGAACGGCGGCGCGGGTGTAGATCTGACCGGGCATACGGCCACCAACTGGTACCTCAAGCAGTCTGAGGGCCTCTATCATCTGACCGGTGATTTCTATGGTTGGGTGCAGCTCCCGGTCTCTGAAGGCGAATACGGTGCAGACGAGCCTTGCACCAGCGGCTCCAACATGAACCGCAACGGTCCTGTCTTCCGCGTGGCGGCTGACACGGCCGATGCCATCAACGCGGCGTACCCCGGTTTCGACTGGAGCGAGTGGGACACCGATGATGACGGCATCGTGGATCATTACATGATCGCCCATGCCGGCGTTGGCAACGAAGCCGGCGGCGGCGCCGAGGGTGAGTTCTCGATCTGGGCACATAGCTGGGATGTCTACGAGGATACTTACGGCGATGGCTCGACCTTCGGCCATCTCGTTGCAGGCATGGACACCCCTGATGATCGTTCCGACGACATCCGCGTCTTCAACTACACCATCGTGCCCGAAGATGCCGACATTGGCGTCATCGTACACGAATACGGCCATGACATCGGCCTGCCTGACTACTACGACACCTCCGGCGCGGCCGAAAATTCAACGGCGTTCTGGGATGTCATGTCAGCCGGTTCCTGGACGGGTGAACTGGGCGGCGCTGACCCGGTCAGCTTCAACCCCTGGGCGCGCACGTTCTTTGGCTGGACCAACCCACTGGTTGTTGACTATGATCTGGCGCAGCCCATGGATGTGATGTTGGGCCAGGCGGCGGGCACGCCCGCCGGCGCCGAAGACACGGTGCGTGTCAACCTGCCCCCCACGGTCGTCAACGTCCCCAACAAGGCCGGCGATGGTAAGGGCTGGCACAACGAGCTGGGCGACAACCGTGATCAGACGGCTACGCGCAGTTGGGATCTGAGCGGAGTCACCGGCAGCCTCGTCTTCTCCTTCGACACCTACCTCGATCTGGAAGCTGACTACGACTACGGCTACTTCCAGGTCTCCACCGACAACGGCAGCACCTGGGCCTCGTTGCAGGACATGGACGGCGTCGCGGTGACCGATCCGCCCGGCGGCCTCAATGACCACTACGAAGGCGCCCTGCGTTTCGATATATCGGCCTATGCCGGCTTGAGCAACGTCATCACGCGCTTCCGCCAGATGTCGGATGGCGGCGTGCAGTGGGAAGGCTGGTGGATTGACAATCTGAGCGTGACCAACGACGCGACCGTCATCTACAGTAACGATCTGGAAGACTCCAGCGATTGGACGCTGTCTGGCTTCGAGATTGTGCCGATTGATGTCAACATCGAGCACTACTACATGCTCGAATGGCGCAACCTGGGCGGCTTCGGCGCAGACTCCGGCCTGGCCTACGGCTATCAAACGCTGACTCACCCTGGCGGCGGCTGGATCGTGGATCGCGTCACTGCCAACGTGCCCGGCATGGTGGTTTGGTATCGCGACGACACCTACACGAACAACAACGTGCTGGCTGGCGGCCGCGCAGCGAACTCGCCGGCCTATGGCCCCAAGGGCAGCACCCTGGTGGTGGACGCGAACGCCGATCCGCTGCTGTGGAGCGGCGGCTTCTGGAACCCGGCGACCAATGCTCGCCAGCCGCAGATGAACGGCCGTCGCCAATCCATGGATGCGGCCTTCGGTCTGGCGCCGACCAATACCTGGAACATCCACGACTACGCGAACATCGCCAATGCGGTGATTGCACTGGGCAATCGCCCGGCCAAGCCCGCGTTCCATGACAGCATGAGCTACGTGCCTGGCTTCGCCTGGCCCGGTAACGGCTTCGTCTATACGATCGCCAATGCTTCCAGCGTGGTCATCCCGGCCAGCGGCAACTACACCACCCGCATCCGCGGCCTGGCCGCGGACGGCGTCAACCTGAACGGCGACTTCACCGATCTGTGGGGCGCGACCGTTTCGGGTAATGAGCTTGGCTCCGGCAATCCGGGTGACAGCCATACCCAGTATGGTCTGCACTTCGAGGTGATGGACCAGGCGGCCGATGGCTCCTACGGCCAGGTCAAGATCTGGAACGCGGCGACCGAAGTGGAAGCCATGATCACGGTCACTCCTGACACCTTCGCCGTGGGTCAAACCGCTACCGTGGCCGTGAGCAACGTGAACAACGGCGGCGCGGAAACTGGCCTGCTGCATGTGGTGGGCATTGATCGCAGCCTGGTCTCCTACGTGGACGGCAGCGTCTACGGCGGCGCCTTCCCCATCAGCGTACCGGATGGCGTGGCGGCTCAGATGTTCAAGACCGGCGGCGCCGCGGCGCTGAAGAACGCCTACAGTCCGGACAGCGGCGTGGTCGCCATTGCCTATGTCGGTGACATGGCAGCCGGGCAGGAAGTCAACTTCGGCTTCGATGTGATGGCCGAACTTGGCGCGGCCGGCGGCAACTGGTCGTTCGTGGACAACGTGTACAAGATGGGTGAGCTGATCGCCAGCGCCTCGGCCAGCTTCAGCGTGCCTGCGTTGAATTCCTACGAATTCACGCTGCAGGACGGCCTGAACGGTTACAGCGGCACCAGCGACACCTTCCTCAATGCCTGGATGCCGACGATGGCGTACGGCGGCGATGCGGACTTCTACGTCCGTCAGCCCGGCGTCAAGACCGCGTTGGTCAAGTTCGATCTGTCGGCTATGCCCGGCAGCGCACAGATGACGCAGGCGCAGATCGGCCTCTACGTGACCTACGGCAGCGGCAACCCCGTGACGCTGGAAGCCTATCAGGTCTACAAGGCGTGGTCAGAGATGGCCGCGACCTGGAATGATGCCGATGCCGGCATGCCGTGGGAGATGCCCGGCGCGATGGGGCCGAGCGATCGTGCGGCGAGCTTCGCTGATCGTGTCAGCTTCGGCGGCTCCGGCCGCTGGGTCTGGTTCGACGTGACCGATCTGGCGCAGATGTGGGTGATGAACGCGGACAGCAACCAGGGTATCGCCCTGGCTGGCACCGGCAACACCAACTCTGAGCTGGAGTTCACCTCGTCCGACTACATCGTCACCTTCGTGCGCCCGCAGATGAAGATCGTCTTCCAGGCGCCGTAACGTAATGCGCCGGCGGCTCGAACCGCTGCGTAACTGACCAGGCGGCGCGCCGCCGCCAGCGAGCGATTGAAATCGCACCTGGCAGGCGCGCCGCCCTTTCGCCCCGAATCCATTCGGCGGCAAAGCCGGGTTTGTTGTCATCAGCCTCGAGGGCTGGTTGGCAGCAATCCCGGCTTTTTCTTTGGATTGACAAATCATCGGCAGTGCATATAATCGTTATCGTCCCGATGGTTCTCCACACATGTCGTTCATTTTCCAATTGCTAGAGGAGGTTCTTGCACATGCAACGCACCCAGTGGTCTCGTGTCTTCAACCCAATGCTGATCGTCCTGCTCCTGGTCACGACGTTCCTGGTCGCGCCGGCGACCGGAGGCGCCAGCAGCCAGATCAGCGGTCAGCCAACGTTACGCGCCGCCGACAACAACGGCGACGACGGCCCACCAGCCCCCATCAACCGGCGCAAGGGCTACCGCCAGCCGACGCAAGATGACCCCTACGCCCGCGATGATTGGTTCTACTCGCGGCGCACGGCCGGCGATCCGAACTTCAGCGTGGCGCAGGCCGCTGAGAAGCGCGCCGAAGCTGCCCAGCAGTTCAGCGTGATGCAGAGGACGATCGGCCCCGCCGCGCCCAGCGCCTTCGACGGCGCCTGGACCAACGTCGGCCCTGACCCCATCGTACAGGTGGGCCGCAGCGGTCCCGGCTACTTCCTCGGTATGTCCGGGCGCATCGGCGCCCTTGCCATCCGTTCCAGCGAACCGTACACGATCTACCTGGGCGCGGCCCAGGGCGGCGTCTGGATTTCTTCTACCCTGACCACGGCCTGGACACCCAAGACCGATGATCTGCCTTCGCTGGCGATTGGCGCGCTTGCGCTGGCTCCATCCAATGAAGACATCGTCTACGTCGGCACCGGTGAAGGTGCGCTCTCTGGCGATAGCTACTACGGCAACGGTCTGCTCAAGTCTACCGACGCCGGCAACTCGTTCTTCCAGGTGAGCGGCGCCGCCTTCAACCAGGTTTCGATCTCCAACGTCGCCGTGGATCCCACCAACGCTGACCATCTCTTCGTGTCCACCCTGCGCGGCCGCGGCGGCAACCGTCGCGTCAGCCCGCCCAACCCGACGCCCTTTGGCATCTGGGAATCGAGCGACGGCGGCATCACCTGGACCGACCGTTATACCACCACCGTGGCCAGCCGCGGCGCCACCGCCCTGGTGATGGACCCACAGAACGCGGCCGTACTCTATGCCACGTACTGGAACCAGGGCATCATGAAGTCCACTGATGGCGGCATGAGTTGGTTCGAGGCGATGAACGGCTTGCCCAGCAACGCCAACTACCCGGCTGCGGCCACACGCTTCGCCCTGGCCATTTCGCACCCGGCCGGTCAGGCCTCCGCCACGCTCTACACCGGCTTCGAATGGGTGGATACCGATGGCAACAGCCACCCCTCCACGGTCTGGAAATCCACGGATGATGCCAACACGTGGAGCGAAACCAGCACCGCTGTGGTTGCCGGCTACTGCGGATCGCAGTGTTTCTATGACAACGTGCTGGCCGCAGATCCGACCAATGCCGACATCGTCTATGCCGGCGGCATGTTCGACTATGGCAGCGGCACCGGCGGCATCTACCGTTCGATGGACGGCGGCGCCACCTGGCTCGACATGGGCTGGAATCAGCACCCGGACTTTCACGCCATCGCGATCCGCAACGACGCGCCCAACAACGTGGTGATCGGCAACGACGGCGGCGTCTGGTCGTCGGCCAACTATGGCGGACGCACCAACCCTGGCGACCCCATTGATGCGGCCGACTGGGCCAATCTCAATGGCACTGTGGACCCGAACACGGCCGGCGTGACTGCACGCACCGGCCTGGCGATCGGGCAGTTCACCAGTGTTGCGCAGCATCCGACCAATGTCAACCGTTTCTACGGTGGTACGCAAGACAACGGCACGATGCGCAAGTCGGGCGTCAGCAATAGCTGGTTCGACTATGCCGGCGGCGACGGCGGCCAGGTGATTGTAGACCCCAACAATCCGAACTATGTCTACGGCACCTACTACGGCGTTTCTCCCTATCGCTTCAGCGACGGTATGTTAGGCTCGTTCTTCAGCAACATGAGCATCGCCAATGGCATCAACACGAACGATCGCTCTGAGTTCTATGTCCCCATGGCCATGGATCCGCAATTCACAGAGCGGCTCTACCTCGGCACCTATCGCCTGTATCGCACCGACAACCGTGGCGACCTGTGGACGACCGCCAGCGGTGATCTGACCTCAGGTTGCAGCGGCGCGGCTCCCAACGGCGCGCGCGGCTGCGTCATCAGCGCCATTGGCCCCACGGCCGGTTCACCCGCCGTGTACGTCGGCGCGTTGGACGGCTACATCAACCTGTCAACCGACGCCACGGCCGCCGCGCCTGTATGGGAGCGCGTGGACAAGGCGCCGCTGCCGGCCCGCCCGGTGACCTCCTTCGCCGTGGACAACTCGAACTATCGCGTGGCCTATGCCGCCTTCGCCGGCTTCAGCGCAGCCACCCCGGCTACCCCAGGCCACGTCTTCAAGACCACCGATGCCGGCGCCACCTGGACCGACATCAGCAGCAACCTGCCTGACATCCCGGTCAACTCGATCATCCAGGATGCCGGTCACGCGGGCACCCTCTATGTCGGCACCGACATTGGGCCGCTGATGACCGCCGATGATGGCGCTTCCTGGCTGCCGATGGGCGCGGGCTTCCCGGTGGTTGCCATCTGGCAACTGAACCTGAACACCGCCACGCGTCAGATCGTGGCCGGCACCCACGGCCGCGGTGTGTGGAAACTGGCTGATGCCGATCCGCGCCCGGCCTTGCAGGTGCGCGCCTTCACGTCCGACCAGCCGGTTGGCCCTGGCAGCCTGTTGACCTTCAATCTGAAGATCAAGAACGGCGGCAATGCGGCGGCAACCGGTGTGCAGGTCAGCAACCCGGTGCCGGCCAACACGACCTTCGTGGGCGCGGACAATGGCGGCGCCCTGGCTGGCGATATGGTTGTCTGGAGCGGCCTGGCGGTGGACGCCGGGACCACGCTGGAACTCAGTTTCACCGTGCAAATTGCCGGCGGTCTGACCACCGGCGACGTCATCACCAATGACGGCACGGTCGTCACCTCGGCTGAAGGCGCCGGCGCTACCGGCAGCCCCAGCACCGTTGTGATGTCGCCCGCCTATGATGTGTCCGCGGTGGCTGACCACACCCTCGATGGCGGCGGTCCGTCCGCGGTGGTGCGCTACATGATCACCGTGCGCAACACGGGTTACAGCGAAGACACCTACTACCTGAAGGCGGCCAAGGAGTACTGGCCGACCACCGTCTGGAACGGTGACTTCAGCAGCCAGATCGCCTATCTCGGCCCGTTGGCGCCCGGCGCCAGCGCCCAGGTTGGCGTGCAGGTGCGCGTGCCGGCCACCGCCACCAACGGTCTGGAGGACATCACCTACTTCAAGGCGATCTCCCTGGCCGAACACAATGTGCAGGCTCGCCTGGAACTGCGCACCATCGCGGTCACTTCCGATATCCTGGTCGTGGATGGCGACACCGGCGCGATTGACGTGGAGTCCTTCTACACCGACGCGCTGACCGCCGCCGGCTACAGTTTCAACTACTGGGACCTGGCCGCTAACCCCAACATCCCGTCAGGGTACCTCAACGCCCATCGCGCGGTCGTCTGGTTCACCGGCGTGGCCTACCCAGGCCCGTTGGTGTCCTATGAGTCGCAATTGGCTAGCTTCCTGGATAACGGCGGCAACCTGTTCCTCTCCGGCATGGACATCCTGGATCAGGCGGCCGGCACCACTGACTTTGTGCATGATTACCTGCACATTGCCTGGGACGGCAGCGAGATTCAGAACGACGTTCCGATGACGGTCGCTTCGGCTGTGGCCGGCAATCCGGTCACCGGCGGTATGGGCGATGTGCCGGTCAACAACGCGGCTGTGGGCTATTCCGAGTACAACGACCAGGTGACGCCCGTCGAACCGGCGATGGCGGCCTTCCTGGATGACACCGGCGAGCCGACCGCGCTCACCGTGGGCGACAACGGCTATCGGGTGGTCTTCCTGGGCTTCCCGTTCGAGGCCTTTGGCGATGCCGCCCAACGCGCCGACCTGATGGGCCGCGCGATGAACTACTTCCTGCCGCCGCCCATGAACTACCAGCTGACACTGCAGAACGGCCTGGATGGCTACGCAGGCGCCAGCGACACCTTCATCAACGCCTGGATGCCGACAACCAACTATGGCAACGGCGCCAACCTCTACGTGCGCCAGCCAAACACCAAGAGCATCCTAATCCGTTTCGACCTGGCGGGCATCAGCCGCCGGGCCACGGTCACCAGTGCGCGCATCGGCATCTGGGTCACTTATGTCAGTGACTCAGTTCACGACTACTCGCCGGTGATGCTCAACGTGTATGAGATGTATCGCCCGTGGACTGAAGCCGGCGCCACCTGGAACGAGGCGGATGCCGGCATGGGCTGGGAAGCGCCAGGCGCGCGTGGCCGCTCCGACCGTGCGCACCTGCCCGCGGTGCAGCAGACCGGTTACCGCCGCACCGGCCAGTGGATGTGGTTCGACATCGCGCCGCTGGTGCAGCAGTGGATCACCGACCCAGGCGGCAACAACGGCCTCATCATCACCGCCAACGGCGACGTCAACGCCGAGATCGAGTACATCGCCTCGGACTTCGCGGACACCACGGTGCGGCCGCAAATGCGGATGACTTACACCGCGCCTTGATCTTCGTCACAGGCCAACAGAGCAGACCCCGCGCCTGCTCTGTCGGCGCTTCCGCCCGACAGAGGTAAAAAACAGGTCTGGTCACGCGTGACCAGACCTGTTTTCTTTTGCCTGAAAAGCACCCCACACCGTAGGTCACGCCTCCGACGTGACAACACCCTCTACAGCAGATCAGTTTTCTTTGGATTTCTTTCGTAACTGCTCAGGCATCCGGCGCCAACGACGCCTTCCGCCGCCTGCGCCTGTCGAAGGCAGCGATACCGCTGTTGTCAGATCAGAAATTCAACACAGGGATGCAGAGACGCAGGAGCGCCCAGCAGTTCCAAATGTGGCCAGGTTTTTGACTACAGAGAACACAGACGTATCCGCGCTCGCGAACCGCCCCAGCGCCGGGTCGTAGTATCTCGCGTTGTAGAAATACAACCCGCCCGCCACCTCGTCCAGCACCTGCCCGGTGAAGCGGCGCTGCGTCGGCGTCGCGCCGAAGGTGTAGCGGCTCTCGCCCCACGGCTTGTAGCGAATCTCCGACATCCGGCCGCCGGTCTCACTGACTGTCAGCGCCGTGCTGCCCAGGTGATCGGTCGCCAGCCAGCGCACCACCCCGTTGACCCGCAGCGCAATGCGCTGACCGCCGGCCTGGTAATACTTCGTGATCGTCGTGCTGCTGCCGGATGTCGTCTTCTCGTAGTAGGCGCCGACATAGACCGTCACGCTGCCGCCGAAGTCGGCCTTCACCCGGTTGCCGTCGGCGTCATGGGTGTAGCCGGCCAGCACCGTGCTTCCCTGCTTCACTTGCTGCACGCGGTTCTCCGCATCGTAGACCAGCGTGTAGGTCACCCCGCCCACCGTGCGCCCGGTCATGTTGCCGTTGCAGTCGTAGCTGTAGACGTTGCTGCTGCCCGCCTGCTGCACCGCATGTGGCTTCGTCGCCGGCGTCCCCGCCCGACAATTCCCCGGCGATGGCGCACCGTACACAGTGCTTCCCACACTGGACTTACTCGCCGTGACGTCTTTATTGCCTGGATTATGAACGAGAATTCACTCCTGAAGAGTATTTTTGGGTTTCACTAGGTAATGCGAGATCCCGCTTCCAGGCATATGTGTCGCGGTGGATCAACAGCAGGCCACCGCGACAGCAAAGCAATAGTCGGATGTGAGCACAATCTGTTCCAGTTAGGTTCAACATTTAACTCATGCGCAAGAATCTGCAACGCTACCTGGGTCAGGAAGTAGTTCCTGAGCCCTAAAGCCACAGGCGTCGCTTTGGCCGATAATGAATCAACATGGATCACTGCTAATTCATTCTCTTCGGTCAGGAACGCTACCGTATCGTAGCGATGAAAACAGTCCACAGGCCAAAGCACCGGTATCGGAGAAGGGAGACTGTTTTCACGTTCTGCTGCCCAATTCTCAGGCCGTTGTCGTTCCACCCAAACTCTCATGAATCGCTCGATTCGCTCTGCCCATAATGATACTCCATTCTTCACTCTATCGAAGGGATAGGCGCACATATAGTAGATCTGCAGGTCTGTTGGGACTTCTTGGCCGATCCACTGTATCAGTTGCTTCACCTCCTGCGTTTCCACATCTGATGGGTACCAATCTGCAAAGGAGGTTGACAGAGAGTCCTCGGTGATTCGTAGCCACTCTAGGAAGCCAATATTGAATCCTTGGGGGGCTTGATCGATCAAATACCACATCGGCTATTTCCTCCACAGTAGGCTCTTAAGAGCGTTCTTGAACTGGTTCCATGTCTATCCTGGCCCTTGCACAATTTCGTAGTGGTATGGAACTAATTCTGGGATCGTTCCATCTGTTTTTGCGACTGCCATCCCCAGGTCCATGGCGTCGCTGTGCGCTACTGTCAAAATGTCACCCCGTAGGTGTGCTGAAATTTGATCATCGGTTGCCCCAATGTGAACCGACAATCCTGTTTCGTTCTTTCTCAAGAATCGATCCTGTTCATTCCGGAAGGCACGCTTCAATATCGTGATATTTCCGAGTGCTCCGCCAGCCGCCAGAAGCCCAATCCCGTGCGCTACATTCCCCCCATAACCGGACATCGCCTCGAAGATCACGCCATTGGTGGTCGCCGCGCCCAGTGCTAACCCGCCAAGATTTGCTGCGCCCAACTCCGCTTGAGCTTGCGCATATCCGGTCGAGATGATGCCGTTGAATTCTTCAGTTGGGTTGAGTGGCTGATAGGCGCCTGCGTCCTCGCCAGGGTGCGCCAGGTAATACTGATAATACGCTTGCTTGGCGCCGATTGGATCCAGTCTTCCTCGCCGCAGTTGCAATTCAATGCTGTGGAGCGCATCTATGCCGCCACAACCATCATCTGCACTTGTTCCACATATGGCTGCGTGTCCGCTTGGATCGATGAACCCGAGTGGAGTTACATCAACATACTACCCCCGAAGCGGTTACAGATCTGCGGCATGTGCGGATCGTGCAGCCACATCACCCCTTGCGCGGACAGATCGTCAAGGTGCTGCGAAACGGTCGGCGTCCGCATGCGGATGAACCATGCTGGCTCATCGAGACGGACGCAGGCGCCCGGCAGCTTGTGCCACAAGCCTGGTGTCGTGCGGTTGAGGACAGCGTGAATTTCTCGCCGATAATCTCGGCCGACCTCCCCCCTGTACACGTGACAATCTTGCGCCAACTGGCTATCATGGTGTGCGAACTCTCTCGTAAGGAGGAAACGCACCATGTCCCAGTCACACTCACTAGCCCCGCAGTCCACCTCACCCCAACAACCTCCTCCCTCTATCAGGAGTCAGGATGTCTGGCTGAGTCTGCCTCATTGCCGGCAGAAGCAGGCTGTGCTGATTCTGGCACAAATCCTTGTCAAGGTCAAGCAGATGGAGGCCAGCCATGACCAGCCCGACTAAGATTCAACCCGGCCATCTGGCTCGTCAAGCCGTGGTCTACATTCGCCAGTCCACTCCCGGTCAGGTCAAAGAGCACCTGGAGAGTCAGGACCTGCAATACCAGCTCGCCCAACGCGCCGTCAGCCTCGGTTGGCCCGCAGAGCAGGTGCAGATCATTGACGATGACCTGGGCAAATCCGGCATCTCCAGCGCCGAGCGCACCGGCTTTCAGACGTTGGTTAGCGCCGTTGGTCTCGCCCAGGTTGGCATCATTTTGGTCACCGATGTCTCGCGCCTGGCCCGCAACTGCGCTGACTGGTATCGGCTTCTCGATCTGGCCTCTCTCTGCGCCACCCTGATCTCCGATTCCGCCGGAATCTACGACCCGCGCCTGTTCGATGACCGTCTGCTGCTCGGCCTCAAGGGCACCTTTGCCGAAGCCCAGTGGTACAACATGCGCACCCACCTGACTGCCGCCCTCTTCAACAAAGCCAGACGCGGCGAACTTGCCTTACGTCTGCCGGTGGGGTATGATCGGCTTGCAGATGGCCGAGTCGTGCTGACCGCCGACCGCCAGGTGCAGGACGCCATCCGCCTGGTCTTTGCGCTCTTTCGCCAATTGGGCAGTGCGCACCGCATCCTGCACTACTGCCACGACCACCAACTGACCCTGCCGTACCTGACATCTGATGGGTTAGGGGGGCGCCTGGTGGCGTGGCGGCCCGCCGATTTCACCACCATCTACCAGATCTTGAAACGCCCCATCTATGCTGGCGCCTATGCCTATGGCCGTACGCAGGGTCAACACCTGCCGGGCAGTCAGGGCAAAGTGCGCCGGCAGCGCTTGCCGCAGGAAAAATGGATTGTGCTCAAACCCGACGCCCACGAGGGCTACATCACCTGGGCTGAGTACCAGGAGAATCAAAAACAACTGGCCGAAAATCGTCAGTTGGCGCCCATGGCTGCCGCCGGACCGGCGCGGGAAGGGTTGGCCTTGCTGCAAGGCATCGTCTTGTGCGCTCGCTGTGGCCGCCCGCTGCGCCCGCGTTACCGCAACAAGCCGATCTACGTCTGCGAGGCGCTCAGCCAAGCCCTGGCCCAGCCTCGCTGCCAACGTTTCGGCGTGACGCACGTGGATGCCGCCGTCACCGAGCTTCTGTTAGCCGCCGTGCAACCGGCTCAACTCGAATTGGCATTGGTCGCCAGCCAACAGGCCGAGGCTGAACGTCAGCAGTTACAGCGCCATTGGCTGGAGCGCCTGGAACACGCCCGCTACGAGGCCACCCTCGCCCGTCGGCGCTACGAACAGGTGGACCCAGACAACCGCCTGGTCGCCGCCGAGTTGGAACGACGTTGGGAAGAACAACTCGTCGCGGTTCAGACAGTCGAGCGGGCCTGGACCGAACTGCAAGCCGCAGCGCCTCTGCCACTCAGCAGCGCTGAACAGGCACAAATCCGCCGTCTGGCCGCAGATCTGCCTGCCCTCTGGCATGCCCCGACCACAACGAACGCCGACCGCAAACGCCTGCTGCGCTGCTTGATCAAAACCGTGACCCTCGACAGCTTCAGTCAGGTTGGCTTTACCCGCATCCAGGTGCTGTGGCAGACCGGCGCCGCCACCGAGGTGACAGTCCCACGCCCGCGTCCCGGCTGTCGCACGCCCCAACCGGTGCTGGCTCGGCTACGGGAGCTTGCCGCGACGGAGCCGGACTATCGGATCGCCGAAATCCTGAACGCCGAAGGGCGGCAGACGGCGACGCATCACGCCTGGACGAAGGAAAACGTGCGTCAGACACGCATCAAGTATCGCATCCCCACCGCGTGCGGCCCCTACGCCAGGCAACCCGGCCCGCGCGGAGATGGGTTGCTCTCGGCAGCCGAGGCGGCGCAACAACTCAACGTCTCGCCGGGCATGATCTGCGACTGGTATCGCCGCGGCCGACTGGTGGGTGAACAGCGTCAACCCCATGCCCCGCTCTGGGTGCGCCTGACAGAGGCGGATCACCACCGCTACAGCGGCGCCGCACCCCTGACCCCGGATTTGATCCTCGAGGCCGACGCACCGTCCGCCCTGGGCCTCAGTCCTGAGCAGATTCGCCAGCAGGTGCAGGCGGGTACCCTGCTCACCTATCGCATCTGGCACAATCACGTCTGGCGCTGGTACGTCCAGCGGCCACCCCAACCCATCCCCAATCCCACACTCACTTGAGGTGCATTATGCTGACGTCAGTGGCACCCGCTCACCGTTGAAATAGTAGTATTTCGTGTGTGTCGTTGTGCTGCCGACCACCTTCTTCTCGTACAGATTGCCGATGGCAGGTTCTTGGGATTGGGCGAATTCACCATTGGGTACACTCAAATACACCTCTTGACCCTGTGAAATAACCCACCTGATGGGAGGGGCTCGGTCGAAGGTGCTGGGAAACCAGCAACCTGCAACTACAACTCGGCTTCCCGGTCAGCCATACGGCGTTTTTCGTAGAGCGAATTCAACCATTTATCAGCCTGCCGCTGTCTGTACTCTAACAATCCTGCCCGTTGCTCCTCGAATACTTCAGGTTCAAATAGATGAAGTACCTCACCAATGTAAGGCTGCAATTCACCTGCAATGCTCTCTATTTGATTCGCGATAAGAGCAGCGCCACGTAGATCACTATCGGGGAAAGGATACTCCCATGTGGTCTTCCCGTCAGTCAAGAACAAGATAACGTCACCTATATCGAACCATAAGTGAGAAGCGTGGATCGCCCAATCTAGTGGCGCTTGCAGCGAACCGACTTCAACAAAGACGCGTTCTCGTTCCACTATGATTCGTAGACGACACACACGGGATTGGAGTACCACGATGGCATTACCATAATCCTTCGGATAGTCCTCTGCATGCACTACTGAGAAACCAAAGCTCTCCGCTAAACAGTGAAAAGGCTCGTGTATTAACTCGGTGAGCCTGAGTTGCGTCATATCTATCTCCTACTTGACTTTTACCAACATGTCGCCCACTACGTCATACCCAAGTGAGATCAGATATTCCAGCTCCTTTCTGAAATAGGTCCCCGCTTTCGCTTCGCTTACCAAACTTGCCAACCTAAAAGTGTCGCTACGGGCAATAGCATCATCCAAGAACTGCTTGTTCACAGCCCACCTCTGCGCATCGGTTAGCCTATCCCAACTATCATCGACGAAGTTGAGGAAGTTCGCACCGAGTCTGTTTGCCGTATTGACATATGCCGGAAAACGCCCCAAGACAGTCACACCGTTTGTTACGCCCGCATTTGCTGGTCCCTGGACAGAGGCTTTGGCAATCGCCTTGATAGGATCAGCTTCTCCAGTTTGCTGGATCAGTTTGCGGAAAAGAGGATCGTTCGGGTCCAGCCCACCCGGCCCCGCCGTATTGCCACCCTGACCGGCATTCTGCGCCGCCTGCGCTAGCTGATCACCGGCGGCGATGGTTTGGTTTCCATACAACCACGTGGTCTGGGCTGCTACCGGGCCATACTGATAAATCGCCCCTTGCGCCTGGGTCATGGTCTGTTGGGCGCCTTGCATGAGGGCCACAATCAACCCGACACCTGCGCCGCCACCACCGCCGCCCCCGAAATCTACTCCAGCATGGCCGCTGGGGTCAACAAAACGTAGTGGATTACTGCTGCAATAACTGTAACGATTCAGACTTTGCGGATTTCCCGGCTGTGGGACGATCGTATCGGCCTGAATGAACCGGCCGATGCCGCTGTCGTACCAACGCGCGCCGTAGAAGTATAGCCCACTCGCCGGCTCACGCCATTGTCCCGTGAAGCGCCGGTCGGTCACCTGGTTGTTAGCGTTGTGGCGCACCGCGCCATACGGGTAGTAGAGCAACTCGGTTGCGCGCTCACCGTTTTCGGCCAACGTCACGTTCGTGCTGCCGAGGTGATCGGTCAACAGCCAGTAAACCACACTCGGCGCGGACGCCGCACCTATCCGCTGGCGCAACGCGATCCGCCGACCGCCGGCCTCGTAATAGGTCCGTACCGTGCGCTCCCACGGATTCCCATGCACCCGCGGATCGTAGATCTCCTCGTAACTGCCGCCCACATGAAACTCATTCACCGTGACATAGCCGGTTGGGTAGTAGGTGTTGATCTTCATGTGCGGCGTCCCTGGATAGTAGCGATAGTCGGTCCGATAGACCATCTGGTTTGCCGCATCGGTCGCCACAACCTGGACCAGTCGGTTTGCGGCATCATACGTCAGTGCCAGGGTGTGTGTACCTTTGATCACGATGGCGTTGCCGTTCGCATCGTATTGGTATCGTTCATCCTGTGGGGTCGTCCCGCTCACGTGCGTGACGGCGTGTGCATGGGCGCTATCCTGATAGTACAATGGTGTACCCGCAAACCGGGTCATATTTCCAACCTCGTCGTATTCATACCCCTGGGCAGGATACGTGCCGGCCGTCCCACCGCTTGCCTGCGCCGAAACCAGCCGGTCGAGAAGGTCATAGGCGAAGTCCTGTGTCTGCGTACCACCAGGCGTGGCGCCGTCGGTGATGCGCTGCACATTGCCGGCATCGTCATACGTGTATGCCAGTGCTTGTTGTTCGTTGTAGGCCGGGCTGAGCTTGCCGCTCGTGGCCGCCGTCAGACGAAAGTTCTCGCGCGCCGCATAGGTGTAACCCTGACGCACCAGGTTGGCGCCCAACCAGCGCACCTCCAATAATCCCAAGGCATTGTAGCTGGTGTCTGCCACGTAGGTGAAGGCGCCGCTGCTTGCGGCTTGGTGCAAGGCGTCCGGCAACCCCTGGGCGTTGTACTGATACTCGACGGTTTCCCCCGTCGGGTAAGTCAGCCGACGCACCCGGTCGGCATTGTCGTAAGTCCAACTCGTATGCACCCAGTCCTCGTCCGGGTTGCGCAAGACACGCTCCTCGGTCACACGTCCGCGTGGATCGTAAAACCACACCGTCACTTCGGCCGAACTCTGCGCACGGACGCGCCGCCCTATGGCATTCGGGAACAAGTAGCTTGGACCATCATAGGCGTACCAGGCTGGCTCCTGACTACCACAGGCTCCCGGCCCGCTGTAGGTCATCTCTGTTACCCGGTTGAGAGCATCGTAACTTGAATTGCTCTGGCATCCCCGCGCATCGGTCTGCTGCGTCAGGTTGCCCGCAGGGTCATAGGCATACGTCCACGTGCCCATGTCTGGGTCCCCCATCACCAGCTTGCGGCCCGCCAGGTCGTATTCCATCTGGGTATGGTTGTTCGCATGATCCCACACATCCATCAACTGGTCGCGGACGTTGTAGCCATAATTCGTGGTGGCGTATGGTGTGGCATACCAATCGGGGTCGCCTGTATATGCCCCGCTATCGAACTCCTTGACCTGGACCAGTCGCCCGAAGGCATCACTGACGCGAATCGTTTGATGGTCGCGTGCATCCACCACGGCCGTCATGCGTTGCACGCCGTCGTGCCGGTAGTAGGTTCGCGTATCACTGCCGTCTGGGTTGACTACCTGGCGGAGGCGCCCCAGGGCATCGTAGCTCATTTGCTTGCCGGGGGAAAAGATCGGCGCTGTATAGCTGCCATTCGTCGTACTAAAACTGGGCAACGTACTCTCTTTCACCAATAAACCCAGGCCGTTGTAGGCATAATCAGTCACGGCATTCTGTAAATTATCGGCCTCCAACCGTTTCTGACGCATTTGCCCCAGGCCATCATAGAAGGTCCACGACCAGAAATACGTTGCAGCAGCGCTGCCGTCGTCATCGCTGGCGCACTTGCACGTCGAACGGGGCATTGACGTGCGTAGTTGACATAGTCTATAATCTGGGTTGCGCTATCGGTCGGCTTCACCTGCCCGGGACGCCAGACTTTCACCAGACGCCCCCACGTATCGTAGGCATAACTGGTCAGCGCGTCATTCGGGTCGCGCGTATCCTCCACCTCTCCAAAGAACCATCCTTGCTCTGGCTGATTCGGGTCGGGATCGCTCCCGTTGCCGGTTGACACCCCGGCTCTATGGATCCTGGTACACCAAAGTAGCGTGTTATTGTGGTGTGCCCTGGCGCGTTTTGCCACACACAGGAAAGGCTCGAAATGCACTATCGTAGAACGCCGCATGGCTGTCCCATTCGGGTCGGTCACGACATTGACATTGGCCGTCCCCGGCCAGTAGGAAATGTCGGTGTTTAGCCAGCCGAGAGATGTTCCACTGTTCACAGCTTGCCGGGTCAACAGTCCCTGCGTGGGTGGCGTTGTGTTGACACTGTTCCCATCGTAGTAGAACAGTGTCTGACCGGCTATCGTACCACAACCTTCCTGGCACCAGATGCCGTCGAATAAGTCACGCCGCGCCAATTTTCCCACCACGTAAGCGCCAGCCTCATTCCGTGGGTAATAGAGATTGTAGGTTGTCCGTGTCGGTGCTCCAGCCCAGCCTGTAGAATCACCGCTGATCTCCTGGAATTCGGTGACATTGCCGTATTGCCTCCCGCCTTGGCGGAATAGTTGGTAAAAATACTGCTGTTGCCTGTGCGGCCGGTTATCCAGGTACTCTTCCATGTCTTCCATTTGAGGAAAATTGCCGGCGCCCGTCCAGGTATAGACCGTACGCTGCAATTCGGTGTTGGTGTCGCTTGCTACGGTGCGTTGCCAGTCAATTTTGCCTTTGATCTGAACATCCGTCGGCGCAGCATACTGATTGACGAAATGCGTCTCGGTGCGCCGGGGCGCCGTGTCCGCACCTGTCATGTTCTCAGTGGTCTGGGCAAATCCCCAGAACTCCCATCTTCCATTGGGAGGATCCGGTTGCGCATATCGCCCGCCCGTGTAGGCGTAACTCTGCACGGATGCTGTCTCAGTGGGCCAGGGTTTCACGTCTCGTTGCTGCACTACGATACGCCCATTTTGTGGCGCGCTGCCACTACAAGTCAGGTAAGC
Source organism: Candidatus Amarolinea dominans (assembly GCF_016704685.1). Taxonomy (NCBI): domain Bacteria; kingdom Bacillati; phylum Chloroflexota; class Caldilineae; order Caldilineales; family Candidatus Amarolineaceae; genus Candidatus Amarolinea; species Candidatus Amarolinea dominans. The sequence goes on along the minus strand of NZ_JADIZS010000005.1, from coordinate 158,084 downwards.
GCTGCCGCAGCTCAGGCGACTATAGGTCAGATTGACCTGGCCACCGTACGTGTTGGTCACAGTATGGATGGCCTCGCCATTGGCTGCGTTGCCAATATTCGTCGTATGGGCAAAGCCCACCGCTTGCAGTTGAGCGCCCGCCCTGTCTTGTTCTTGAATAGTGGTCAGCGCCAAGTGATTGTGGTAGGTGTGTTCCAAATTGTAACGCCGGATCACATGGCTGGAGTCATTCCAGGACTGATTCGTATCCGCGCGGGCCTTCACGACAATAGCGTCGGCAATCTTGTCGGACACGACCCACTGATTCTCGCAGGTGTATCCGTTCTCGTGATTCGGGTCAGCATAATCCCAGTGAAACCCACCGTTGGGGCCATTTGGATAGTCAGATCGGTGGCCGGACGGCGTGTCGTAGTTGATTTTCACCTGGTAATGGTCGTTATCGTACCCGATCGCCTCCAACCATGTGTCACGAATGTGCCCCTTCTCACTCACAACAGATGCATCGTCATGAATGAACTCGCACAACTCATTGTCCGTGGGTGTGCTGTTGCGCAAGAAGAGCTGCTCATGACCGTAATCGTATGTCCAAGCCGGGCCGGCCGTGGGTTGGACAACGGACAGGTTCCAACGGTACGGACGCAGATTGACATGGCCACATTTTTCCGTACGCCCTGCCAGCCCGCACGCGCAGGGGCCTGTCTGTTGAAACATCCAGTTATAGGCCGTCTTGCCGGCGTCTTGCGGAATCTGATTGGCATCCAACACGGTATCGCCCAAAGTGTACGCAGTGCCGTCCGGCGTGCGCACGACCCAGGGCCTGGGTAAATTGTGCTTGGATGTAGACATACCCCTTATCCGTCCCACTCGCACAGAAACCGCTCACCCGCTCCTGGCGTATGAGATGTGTATTTTCCTGGTGAGTTATCTGCAGAAAGCTCTCCGGCGCCGTCTTCCATTCGTTGGTGCCAGAAATCCTCTCCAGCTTGAAACCACCACCAGCAAATTCGAGGAAGTGATTCCCGTCGCTATCCCGTGTGATCGCACCGGCGCCGCTCAACTCCCATCCCAGGCCAAAGTCGCTGGCCTGGCTCCAACGCTCATTCTTGTGCATCTCCAACATACTATTGGCGGCGCCGCTGCTGTAAGTCAGCCCCAGGGCTGGCGTGGCCTGTGCTGGGCCAGGTGGAAGTAGTAGGGGATAACTAAATGTGCTATCCCCGGTCCACAGGCTCGTTTGTAAGCCGGTCACTGACGGGGTCATCAGTCCCTTGAGGTAGTTGAAATCCTCGTCATACGGAGCCAGGGCAAGGCGTTCACTCTGCTCAATCGTCGTGCTCAATGTCCCCATTGGGGCATCCACCACCGTGGGCAGGATTTCCCAGGTTTCGCTCTCGAGTTTCTGGTGATAGAACGTGATCTCCTGAATGGGCCAGTCAGGGTCGGCATAGCGTACGCGCACCGTCACTGGTTTGTATAACGGTCCTGTGGTTAGAATCTGTAGATCGAAGGCGGTCACCTGATTGCTATCAGGAATTTGCCAGGTGTGCTCCAGGGTGATGGGATGGGGGCTGGCGCCTGCCGGTACGATCACACTGGCCCATCCCTGGTCAATATCAAACTCTCCGCCTTCCGCGCCCGCAATCTGCATGCGGCGCGTCAGCGCAGGTTGTAGACTCACGACAACAGCAGCGGTCGCTGAGCCAGTCTGAGCATTACCGCCTGCGGTCATCGTCAAGGCAAGCGTCTGCCCCCAATCGCTGGTAACCACTTGAGCCTGGAAACTGGCGCTGGCTTCCTCCTCGGGCGGCACCTGCGCCTGTTCCCACGTGACCACTCCCAGGCGACTATCGTGAGTCACTCCCGTATCGCCACTAATAAACCGCAGCCCTGGCGGCAACAGACCCGTGGCATGGATGTCAGCCGCCATGAAGGACTTGTGCCATGCGGTGTACGCAAACGTCACCACGGCGCCAGGGGGTGCTTGAGTCGGGGTTGCGTTGATCACAAACGATAAGTTTGGCTGAGATAACGGAGCGGTTTGGCTATTCGCCATGGCAAAGGTGGTTGTAGCTGCAGGCAGTGGCCTGGCCACATCTGACATTGTTGTATTATTTAATGGGGGGGGGGGCGACATAAGCAACCGATGGGAACAGCAAACCGAGAACAACCAAGAAGTGTAGAAGGGACGAAGAAGACAAGCGTGGCATAGAAGCATCCTCCATTTCTCTCCGAAACGCTGGAACGAAACCTGGATTGCCACAGAAGATTGTCGGGCGTACAGAAGATGGAAACTGTGCGTGGGACAAACTTGTATTGACTTCAATATACCTCAATTCTCTATAGCTGTCAAGGCGCGCGGCGACAGAAATTTTACGAAGACGCCATGGATTACTCCTTTCTGTCTTGGCGTCCCTGTGTGAGCAAGAAAGAGACCTCACACCAGGACACAAAGAACACAAAGGGGTTAGAGAATACTTCTTTGTGTCTCGGCGTCTTTGTGTGAGCCGAGAAAGAAATCTCACACCAAGACACAAAGAATACATTTAGTAGCGGTGCTTATTTGCGGGGGGGTAACGACCGCGGCGACCGGCGACCACAGCAGACTGCCGATGACCAGCAGATGCAGCGCGACCAGCGGCCGCGGCCAGCGAGTGGAACGACGCGACGATGAGAGGAACGAGACAGCAGTACACGATGGCATGACAAAATCTCCTTTCACGCAGAACCGAAACGAGGCGGAGGCGGGGTCAGGGACATTTTCCTGACTGCTGTAAGGAGGTCGCGGGCGGGAGAAAGAACTCTCGCCAGGGACTTCCGGCGGCGAGAGACGACTCGGAAGGCGGGGGGCAGACTTGTGACTGGTGACAGCATACCACGCGCGCGCGCTCTGTCAAGAGGCAAAATTTGGGCGCAGCAATTCCGAATTGGGCAGACGTTCGACCACAAGGAACGCATAGAACACAAAGCAACGGCAGAAGATTCGCAGATTGGCGGCGTCTTTGCGCTCTTTGTGTTCTATGTGGCAAGGAGCCGCCCAGCTTTCTCTGCCACGAATCTCACTAATTTGCACGAATCGAGCTTCTGCCTTCGTGGCAATTCGTGCAATTCGTGGCAAGAATCCGCCCAGCCTTCTCTGCCCGGAAATTTCTATATTCGTTGACAAACCCCGCTGAATGTGCTACAAATGTTACGGGATGCCATCAACACGCCCACCTGGCTGACCTGCCTGGCGGGACCCTGTGCCACTGACTCCCGCGCGTTAGTCAACTCGATCCAGGTCGTACGATCAACAATCCCACACGGCTGCGACCCCAGCCATTTGTTGTTTGTCATCGCAAGGAGGCGCCTCGAGTCACGAGTGTGTGTCTGTCTCTACTCAAGACAATCCAGTTATCAGTTGCGAAAGGTACACGAATGATGAAGAAGCATACATATCGAGCTTTCACTTTCTCCCTGATCTTGACCCTGTTGCTTGTGGCGTTGGCGCCTGTCGCCGGCGCCAGCGCTCCCGCCACACAACCGGTGATCAAACCATCGGTGTGGGGTCACTACCTGGGCGGCGCCGCGGCCCCGCTGCATCCGACCTCTTTCCAGGTGGTTGCCGAGGGCCTGAACAACCCGCGCGGCATGACCTTTGGCCCGGACGGCGGTCTCTATATTGCCGAGGCAGGCGTTGGTGGATCCACGTGCTTCACCTTCCCGGACGGCTCACAGGTCTGTTGGGGCTACACCAGCCAGGTCACGCGCGTGCTCAACGGCCAGCAGACTGTTCTTGGCCCCGCGCTGATCTCATTGTCCACGCCGGACGGCGAAGCAGTAGGCGTGCAGGATGTGGCCTTCGATCCAGGCGGCCATCTCTTCGGTGTCGTAGGCTTGGGCGCTGACCCTGCCCTGCGCGACCCGCTCGGTTTCCTGGGCGCCGATGGCATGAACTTCGGCCAATTGGTGGCGTTCCATGAGGATGGCGGCTGGCAGAATTTCATTGATATTGCCGGCTATGAGGGCGTGGCCAATCCCGACGGCGGCGTGCTCGACAGCAACCCCTACGCGTTGTTCGCGTACGGCGACGGTTTCGTGGTGGCGGATGCCGGCGGCAACGACCTGCTGCACGCCTGGATGACCGGCACGATCTCGACGATGGCCGTTTTCCCGGATGTCATGGTGGAGTTCCCGCCCGGTTCCGGCAGCATGATCCCCATGCAGGCCGTGCCCACTTCGGTATCGCAGGGGCCTGACGGCGCTTACTATGTGGGTGAACTGACCGGCTTCCCCTTCCCGGTTGGCGGCGCTAATGTCTATCGCGTGACAGACAGCGGCTTCGACACCTACGCCAGCGGCTTCACCAATATCCTGGACACGGCCTTCGATCCCGAAGGCAATCTGTACGTGGTCGAAATGGCGCATGAGGGTCTGCTGTCGGGCAGCCCGTTTGGCGCCCTCTACCGCGTGGCGCCGGACGGCAGCAAGACCATGATCACCGGCGACCTTTTCCTGCCCACCGGCCTGGCCTATGGCCCGGACGGCGCGCTCTACGTGGCGGAATACGGTGTGGTGCCGGGCATGGGCCGCGTCGTGCGCATCGGCATCACCGACTCGGTGACGGTCGAGCCAGACACGGCCATCGTAGGCGAAACCGTGACCGTCCACGCACACGCAATGAACGACGGTGGTGCTGCGATGGGCGTCATGCACATTGTGCCGATTGACCACAACCTGGTTTCCTATGTGGATGGCAGCGCGTTTGGCGGCGCTTTCCCCATCTCCATCCCGCTGGGCGAGGCGCTGCGCCTGTTCCAGGCGGGCGGTGAGAAAGCCCTACGCGCGGCCAGCGCCACCAGCACGGTGGTAGCCGTGGCCTGGATTGGCGATCAGGCGGCCGGCGAAGAGGTGCATTTTGGCTTCCAGGCGAAGGTGGAACTGGGCGCAGCCGGCGCCGGTGTAACCTTCATGCTCCATTCCTATCAGATGAACACCGAAATCGCTTCGGCCTCCAGCGTCCTCAGCGTCCCGGCGTTGCATGACTACCAGGAAGTGCTGCAGGATGGCGTCAACGGCTACAGCGGTACCAGCGATACCTTCCTCGACGCCTGGATGCCGATGATGCCGTACGGCGCTGATGCCAACTTCTATGTGCGCCAACCCGGCGTCAAGAGCGCGCTGGTACAGTTCGATCTAGCGGGCATCAGCAGCGTGGCGTATGTGTCACAGGCGCAGATCGGCGTGTGGGTTACCTACAGCAGTGGCAATCCGGTGGACATGTCTGCCTACGGCGTGCTCAAGCCCTGGTCAGAGGCCGGCGCCACCTGGATGGAAGCGGACGCCGGAATGGCCTGGGAAACGCCCGGCGCCATGGGGCCAAGCGACCGCAGCAGCACGGCGGCCGACCGGACCTCCGTCGGCGGTTCTGGCCGCTGGGTCTGGTTCGACGTGACGGACCTGGCGCAGATGTGGGTCATGGATCCGACATCGAACCACGGCATCGTCGTCATGGGTGACGGCAGCACCAATGCCGAGCTTGAATTCACCTCGTCCGACTACATCGTGACTTTCGTGCGCCCGCAGATGAAGGTAATCTACCAGGCGCCGTAACGCAACGCTGAATGCAGAGGGCAGAGGACAAGACTTCGATCTCTTTCGATTTCTGTTCTCTGTTCTCTGTTCTCTGTTCTCTGTTCTCTGTTCCTCTGCTCTCGCTTTCTCTGTCCTTTCAGCTTTGCATGCACTTTGACCTATGCTGCCGGCGCCCTTACCATCGCCTGCCCAAAATCGCGCACGGCCGCCACCGGGTTGGGGCCGGCCGCAAGGGTGACGATGGCGGTGCCGACGATGACGCCATCGGCGATCTGGGCCACGGCGTGCGCTTGTGCGGGCGTCGAAATGCCGAAGCCAACGGCCAGCGGTACGGTCGTTGCCGCGCGGACCCGCGCCACAAAGGCCGCCAGATCAACCGGCAGGGCCTCGCGGGCGCCGGTGACGCCGGTCAGGCTGACCAAATACAGAAATCCTTCGGCCTGCTGCGTAACCGCCTGCACGCGGGCCGCAGTGCTGGTCGGCGCCAAAAAGCGGATCAGGGCCAGGCCATGACGGCTGCATGCGGCCGCCAACTCACCGTTCTCTTCTGGCGGCAGGTCAGGCACGATCACGCCATCCACCCCGGCGGCGGTCGCATCGGCGCAAAAACGCTCCAGGCCATAGGCCAACAGCGGGTTGACATAGCCCATCAGATTGAAGCCGGCGCTGATCCCCCGGCGCCGTAGTTCACGCACCGCGGCCAGGCATCCGGCCAGCGTCACACCTTGCTCCAACGCGTGCTGCGTGGCCCGTTGGATCACCGGCCCATCGGCCAGCGGGTCCGAAAAGGGCACGCCCAGCTCGAACATCTCCGTACCCACCGCAACCAGGGCCTCCACCAACGCCAGCGAAGTCTCCGCATCAGGATGACCGATCACCAGGTACGGCATGAACACCGCGCGCCCCTCACGCCGCGCCGCGGCAAAAATCGCCTCCACATGCCCCAACCCCGTCTGCAATTCCCGATCCCCATTCTCCATGATCCGAACTCCACTCCACTCTCCGCTCTCCGATCTCCGCTCTCCACTCTCCGATCTCCGCTCTCCAATCTCCGATCTCCGCTCTCCAATCTCCGATCTCTAACCTCCCCCCTCCCGCAGCACCGTATCCAAATCCTTGTCTCCCCGCCCGCTGACGTTGACCAGGATGATCTGATCCTTGCGCATGGTGGGCGCCAGGTCGAGGACGTGGGCGATGGCGTGTGCGCTCTCCAGCGCGGGGATGATGCCCTCCAGCCGGCAGAGCGTGTGGAAGCCTGCCAGGGCCTGCTCATCGGTGACGAAGGTGTAACCCGCTCGCTCCTGATCGCGCAGCCAGGCATGTTCAGGCCCCACGGCCGCGTAGTCCAGCCCGGCGGAGACCGAATGGGTCAGCGCAATCTGCCCGTCCGCGTCCTGCAAGACGTAGGTACGCGTGCCGTGCAAGACACCCAGGCGGCCTTTGTTGGGGTCACCGAAACGGGCGGCATGTTCGCCGCCGGCCATGCCGCGCCCGCCGGCCTCCACGCCGATCAGCATGACCTCCTCATCGGCCAGGAAGGGATGGAAGATGCCGATCGCGTTGGAGCCGCCACCCACACAGGCGACAATGGCATCGGGCAGGCGTCCGCTCTGCGCCAGCATCTGCTGCCGCGCCTCCACGCCGATGATGCGCTGAAAATCGCGCACCATGCGCGGGTAGGGATGCGGCCCCAGCGCGGAGCCAAGCAGGTAGTGCGTTGACTGCACATTCGTCACCCAATCACGGATCGCCTCGGTGATGGCATCCTTGAGCGTCTTGCTGCCGCTCTCCACAGCCCGCACCTCCGCGCCCAACAGCCCCATGCGAAAAACATTAGGCTGCTGGCGCGCCATGTCCACCGTGCCCATGTAGACCACGCACTCCAGGCCCAGCAGCGCGCAGGCCGTGGCCGTGGCTACCCCATGCTGACCCGCGCCGGTCTCGGCCACCACACGGCGCTTGCCCATGCGCTTGACCAGCAGCGCCTGGCCGAGCGCGTTGTTGATCTTGTGCGCGCCCGAATGAGCCAGGTCTTCGCGCTTGAGGTAGATCTGCGCGCCGCCCAGATGCTCGCTCAGGCGGCGGGCGTAGGTCAGCGGCGTGGGGCGACCGACGTAGGTGGTGAGCAGCCTGTCCAACTCCGCGCGAAAGGCCGCATCGCCCATCGCATCCAGATAGGCCGCTTCCAATTCGTCCAACGCGGGCATCAGTGTCTCCGGCACGAACTTGCCGCCGTAGGGGCCGAAATGACCCGCGGCGTCTGGTACGTCAAGAAACTGGTTTGTCGGAGGGTCCGGGTTATTCACCGGCTCGCTTCCCTGGTTCATGGTCATCATCCTTTCCCGTTGAGCGCCTCCCGCAGCAGTGGCTCGCACAGCAGCAGGGCCAGGGCGCTCTGCCCGTCCTGCATGACACCGGAGCGGGCCATCTGCAGGGCCTCGGTGATCGGCACACGGCGCACCTGGATGATCTCGGTGCTCTCCAGATGCTGTGCACCGCTCAACTGCACGCCGGTCGCCAGGAAGACATTGGCGCGCACATTGCTCGACCCAACACCCGCGTAGTAGCTGCCGACCGACCGCCATTCTGTCGCCACGCCGCCCACCTCCTCGGCCAGCTCCTCCCGCGCCACCGCCAGCGGCGTCAACCCAGGCTTGTTACCCAGACCGCCGGCCGGGATTTCCCACATCCAGTCATCCACCGTGTAGCGATAGGAGTAGATCAGGATGATCTGTCCATCCGGCGTCACCGGCACCACGGAGACAAAGCCCGGATGCTCGATCTGGGTAAAGGTGATCTCCTGACCATCAGGCAGGCGAATCTCATCCTGGCGCACACTGTACCAGTGGCTTTCATAAAGATGCCGGCTGGCACGAATCTGCCAGCCCTGGCGGGAAGCGTTTGGCTTGGAAACGGCTTGTGTCATTGGGCGCCTCTGTCAAATGCTTGTTTCGCCTCGGCCACGAAGCGCCTGACCTTCTCCGGGTCTTTGCGGCCTGGCGCGGCCTCCACCCCGCTGCTGACATCTACGCCCCAGGGTCGCACCTGGCGCACAGCCTGCCGCACGTTGTCCGGGGTCAGACCGCCGGCCAACAGAATCCGGTAGCGGGGCGCCAGGCCGGCGGCAAGCGCCCAATCGCCCAGTCGCCCGCTGCCGCCGTAAAGCTGCGGATGAAAGGCATCGAGCAGCAGTTGCGGCCCGGCCGGTGGTCCCAGATCAGCGTACCATTCGGCCTCGGCTGCGGCTTCATCCACGGACGTGGGACGCAGCGCCTTGTAGGCGCGGGGCGCCAGTTGTTCCAGCCGATGCGGCGGCTCCCCGCCATGCAACTGCACCAGGTCGAGCTGGCAGGCGAGGATCGTCTCCTGCATCTCGTGCAACGGCGCATCCACGAACAGGCCCACGATCTGCACGGCGCCCTGCCCGTATGGCCTGCGCCTGATTTCCTGGATGATCGGGGCCGCCTGCGCCGCGGTGACGCCGCGCGGCGATTTGGCATAGAAAACAAAACCGAGCAGGTCCGCGCCCGCCGCGATGGCGACCAGCGCGTCTTCCAGGTTCGTCAGGCCACATATTTTGACTCTTGTCATCGCCACCGCCGTTAATAGTTGATGTGCAGCGCCTGCAAGGCAACCACGATCAGCGGCGCCAGCAGGACAGCCGGCATCAGATTGCCCACCCGCACGCGGCGCAGATCGAGCAGGAGCAGGCTGATGCCCAGGACAAGTACGCCGCCCGTGGCGGTCATCTCGATCACCCATGGCGTCTGGCGGGTCACTTCGCCGAGCGTGCTGCCGAGCGCGACGGTGAGGCCGGTGATGCTGCCCTGCACGACCAGAATCGTCAACGCAGACAGGATCACGCCTGGCCCCAGGGTGGCGGCAAAGGCCAGCGAGGCAAAGCCATCGAGCAACGACTTGACCGCCAACAGTTGAAAATCGCCGGTCAGACCATCCTGGATCGAGCCGAGAATGGTCATCGGGCCGATGCAGAAGACCAGGCTGGCGGTGACAAAGGCGCGGGTCACGCTGCGCTGCCCGCTCGCCATGCGTTGGCCGACCCGCCGCTCCAGCCAACGACCGACCGCCTCCAGGTGATCTTCCAGCCGCGCCCATTCACCGAGCACCCCGCCCAGGAGTACGCTGAACATGGGAATCAGGACATTCTTGGTTTGCAGCGCCATGCTCATGCCAACCGCACTGGTCATCAGGCCCAGACCGGCCAGCACCGTCTCGCGCGTCTTATCGGGCAGGCGGTCGCCCAGCAGGCTGCCCAGGCTGCCCCCGATGATGACGGTGACGATGTTGAGAATGGTGCCGATCATGCTTGCGCCTCCTGCATCTCTGCCAGGCCGGCCTGCGCCAGTTCGCGCACACGGGCGGGGCGCGCGGCCGCCGCGGCCTTGACAAAGGCCTCACCCACCAGCATGGCATCCACCCCCAGCGCCGCCAGTTGATGTACATCGGCCGCCGTTTGGATACCGCTCTCGGCCACGAAGATGATCTCCGGCGGCACCAGGGGCCGCAGGCGCGCCGTGGTCGCCAGATCAACCGCAAAGGTGCGCAAGTCCCGGTTGTTGACGCCGATGATGCGCGCGCCGGCGGCCAGGGCGCGGCGCACATCGCCTTCATCATGAACCTCGATCAGCGCTTCCATCTGCAGGCGACGGGTCTCGGCCAGCAGATCGCGCAGCTCGCGGTCGCCGAGGACCGCCGCGATCAGCAGCAGGGCGTCGGCGCCGGCCGCGCGTGCGGCCCACAACTGGTACGGGTCGAAGATAAAGTCCTTGCGCAGCAGGGGCAAGGGGCGCACGGTCGCCGGCATCCCAGAGGCCCGGTCCCGTGACGAAAGCGGGTGTCTGGGCTGCGCGCTGGCCTGGGTCATGAAATGCTGGCGCACCTGGCTGATATGCACCAGGTCGCCCTGAAAAAAGCGCGCATCGGTCAGGATCGAAATCGCGGCCGCGCCGTTGGCGCTGTAAACGTCGGCCAGGCGCACAGGGTCAAAATCGTGGCACAGCAGCCCCTTGGAGGGCGAGGCGCGCTTGATTTCAGCAATCAGGCGCACGCCAACCGGGCCAGCGGCCGGGCGCAGCGCCGCGGCAAAATCACGCGGCGGCTCCGTCACCGCCGCGGCTGCGCGCAGATCGGCCAGCGGCACCTCCCGCTTCTCCTTCGCCAATTCCTCACGCTTATGCGCCATGATCTGATCCAGGAACGTGCCCTGCTGCATCAATCGCTGCTGCTGCCCCAGCGCCGCCCGCTGCTTTTTTTCCTCACCCTTGCTCGCCATATGAACATCTCCTAGGGTCGCCTGACATCTCATCAACCTTATCCACGCCCGCTGTGACCACCCAGCCTGTCCCTATCTGAGACAGGATTGGTAACTGCTGGGTCTGCCTGGAATTCAGACAGGATTCACAGGATTGACAGGATATTCGAACTCTCGTGCCGATAGTTTTGCACACCACAGAGCAAGAATCCTGTACATCCTGTTCATCCTGTCCAAATCGGCCTGCAGGGTGAGCAGTTACCAGGATTGACAGGATGTTTCGAACCTCTGCACCGATCGTCTTGCCCAGCGCAGGGCAATTATCCTGTTCATCCTGTCCAAGTTTGCACTTCAGCCCGCCGCCTGGCTGGTCGCAATCAGCTTTTCCAGGCAGGCCAGGGCCGCGCCGCTGTCCAGGCTGGCGCGGGCGCGGGTCAGGCCAGAGGCCCAATCGCCGCTGAGGGTGGCCAGCATGGCGGCCGCATTGAGCAAGACCACATCGCGCGGCGCGCCTCGCTGTGAGCCATCCAAAATCCCGCGGGTGATCATGGCATTGGCCGCCGCGTCCCCGCCGCGCAGATCGTCCAACGTGGCCGGCGCCAGGCCCAACTCCCGCGTATCCAGGTCGAACGTGCTGACATGGCCGTCAGGGTGCAGTTGGCTGACCCGGTTGACGCCGGTCGTGCTCAGCTCATCCAGGCCGGGCCTGCCGTCCGGCGTCAGGGCATGGACGACAAAGGCGGCGCGGCTGCCCAGGCGTCCCAACACCCCGGCCATGTCCGCGGTCAGAGCAGGATCGTAGACGCCGATGACCTGGCGTTTGGCGCCGGCCGGATTGGTCAGCGGGCCGAGCAGGTTGAACACCGTACGCGCGGCCAGCTCACGCCGCGGACCGATGGCAAAGCGCATGGCCGGGTGATGTTTGACCGCAAAGAGAAAGGCGATGTTGGCTTCATCCAGGCAAACCGCCACCTGCTCTGGCGTCAGATCGAGGTTGACGCCGAGCGCGTTCAGCACATCGGCGCTGCCCGAGCGGCTGGTGATCGAACGGTTGCCATGCTTGGCGACCGGCACCCCCGCGCCGGCCACCACAAAGGCGGCCGTGGTGGAGATGTTGAAGGTGCCGGCATGATCGCCGCCCGTGCCGCAGGTGTCCACCAACTCATCGGGGCCAAAGCGCCGGGAGTAGACAGGGATGGCGCTGGCGCGCATCGCGCGTGCGCAGCCGGCAATCTCCGCCACCGTCTCGCCCTTCATGCGCAGCGCGACCAGAAAGCCGCCAATCTGCGCCGGCGTCGCCTCCCCGCGCATGATCTCGCCCAGGGCCGCGAACGCCTCGTCCTCGCTGAGATCCTGTCGTTCCAAAAGCCTGGCAATCGCCTGTTGAATCATCCCCCCGCTCCTCACCCCCCGCCTTTCGCTCCCCACGCCCCAATTTTTCGACTTCGCTCAGGACAGGTCTCCAATCTCTGATCTCGGTTCTCGGTTCTCTATCCCCTCAGCGCGAGGAAATTCCGCAGCAAATCCTTGCCGCACTCCGTCAGGATGGACTCCGGGTGAAACTGCACGCCGACGATATGCGGAAACTGGCGGTGGCGCAGCCCCATCACTTCACCTTCAGCGGTGAAAGCCGTGACTTCGAGGACGGGCGGCAGCGGTTCCAGCACGATCAACGAATGATAGCGGGTGGCGGTGAAGGGGCTGGGCAGGCCATTGAAGATGCCGCGGCCGGTATGATAGACTGGCGAGGTCTTGCCATGCATCAGGCGCGGCGCGCGCGCCACCTGGCCGCCAAAGACATGCCCCAGGCACTGATGCCCCAGGCAGACTCCCAGGATCGGGGTGGTGGTATGAAAGCGTGCGATGACCGCGTTGGAAATGCCGGAATCGTGTTCGGGTGTGCCAGGGCCGGGGGAGATGATGATGTGGCTGGGCGCCAGGGCCGCCAGTTCATCCACCGTCACCTGGTCATTGCGCCAGACGCGCAGCATCTCCTGCGGGTCGCCCAGCTTCTCCTGCAGGATGATCTCGCCCACATACTGCACCAGGTTATAGGTAAAGCTGTCGTAGTTATCAATAAAGGCAATCACGATCCCCTCCCCGCTTTTCAGGCCGGTAGAACAAAGCCCATGGCCGATTTGACCCTGTTCATGGTTGCGGCTGCGCGCGGGGCCACGCTGTCCGCGCCGTGCTTGAGGACACGGTTCAGCTCGGCCGGGTCGTCCGCGTACATCCGATAGCGCGCCTGAATCGGCTCCAGGGTCGCGATGACGGTTTCGGCAACCTCCTTCTTGAGGAAACCATAGCCCTTCCCCTCGAAGTGCGCCTCGATGGCCGGCCGCTCCCAACCGGCCAGGATCTCGAAGACGGTCAGCAGATTCAGCACCCCCGCGCCGGCTTGCTCGAAGCGCGTCTCGCTGCCAGAGTCGGTCACCGCGCGCATGATCGTCTTGCGCACCAGCTTGGGGTCATCCAGCAGGTTGACGGCATGAAACTGGCCCTTCTCGCTCTTGCTCATCTTCTGTTCGGGATTGTCGAAACCCATGATGCGGGCGCCGCTCTGGCGAATCACCACCTCGGGCACCACGAAGATGTCACCGAACATAAAATTGACGCGCTGCGCGAGGTCGCGCGTCAGTTCCACGTGCTGCTTCTGATCTTCGCCCACCGGCACCAGGTCCGTATCGTAGAGCAGAATGTCCGCGGCCATCAACACAGGGTAATCGAGCAGGCCGGTGCCCACGCTCTCCTGCTTCTGCGCCTTCGATTTGTACTGGGTCATGCGCTCCAGCCAGCCCAGGGGGGTCAGGCAGTTGAGCAGCCAGGTCAGCTCAGTGTGCTCACGCACGTGCGATTGCACAAAGATCGCGCTCTTCTGGGGATCGAGTCCGCAGGCCAGGTAGAGCGCGGCCAGCTCCCGTGTCTTGGCCAGCAGCGTTTGCGGGTCATAGGGCACCGTAATCGCGTGCAAGTCCACGATACAGAAGACGTTGTCGTAGGCATCCTGCGATGCCACCCACTGCGTGATTGCGCCCAGGTAATTGCCGAGATGGATGTTCCCGGAGGGCTGGATGCCGGAGAAGACGCGTTTGTTGTTGGTCATAGATCATTCCTTGAGATCGGAGATCGGAGATCGGAGATCAGAGACCGTGCTCTGCCTGTTCGACGGCCACGGCCAACGCTTTGGCCTTGTTCATGCTCTCATGCCACTCGGCCGTGGGATCGCTGTCGGCCACGATGCCGGCGCCGGCCTGGAGGAAGCAGGTTTTGCCCCGCATGACGATCGTGCGGATGGTGATGCAGGTGTCCATGGTGCCATCGTAATCAATGTAGCCCACACAGCCGCCGTAGACGCCGCGGCGGGTGCCTTCCAGTTCCTCGATGATCTGCATGGCGCGCACCTTGGGCGCACCGCTGAGCGTGCCGGCCGGGAAGGTGGCGCGCAGCAGGCTGAAGGCGTCATGCTCAGCGGCCAGGGTGCCTTGCACGTCGCTGGTGATGTGCATCACGTGGCTATAGCGTTCCACATTCATCATCAGCGGCACCTTGACGGTGCCAACCTCGCACACGCGCCCCAGGTCGTTGCGGCCCAAGTCCACCAGCATCACATGCTCGGCGCGCTCCTTGGGGTCGGCCAACAGATCCGCAGCCAGGCGGGCATCTTCGGCCGGCGAAGCGCCACGCCAGCGCGTGCCCGCAATGGGGTGCAATTGCGCGGTCCGTCCCTCCAGGCGCACATGCATCTCCGGCGAAGAGCCAACGATGTGCAGGTCATCGGTCAATTGCAGGAAGAACATGTAGGGCGAGGGGTTGAGCATGCGCAACGCCCGGTAGATGGTAAACGGATCGGCGTCGGTGTCACGCTGCAGGCGCTGACTGAGCACCACCTGGAAGATGTCGCCGGCCGCGATGTACGACTTGGCCTGCCTGACCGCGGTCTCGAATTCGGTCTGGCTGAAATTGCTGCGCCAGGGCGCACCGCTGACTGTTTCTGGGATGGCGGGCGCCATTGATGGCTGGCGCAGCCGCGCCACGATGCCATCAATGCGCGCCACGGCGTCCGCGTAACTGGCGAGCGGGTCGTCATCCAGCCGCGCATTGGCGAGCACGAGCAGGCGATGGCGCACATGGTCGAAGATGACCAGGTTGTCGGCCAGCAGAAAGATGAAGTCTGGCAGGTTCAGGTCATCTGGCGCCGTCTGCGGCAGCCGTTCGTGGAAACGCACCCAGTCGTAACTGAGAAAGCCCACTGCGCCGCCCGTGAAGCGGGGCAGACCGGGCAGCTCGATCGGATGGCGCTGGTGCAGCAGGTCGGCCACCGCGGCCAGGGGGTCATCGGGGAGGGTGCGCGTTTCCAACAGCGCGCCGGCCGCGCTCTTGATAGTCACCGTCGGGCCGCGGGCGGTCAGCACGAGAGGTGGATGCACGCCGATGAACGAATAGCGGCCCAACTGTTCCCCGCGCTCCACCGACTCCAGCAGGAAGGAGGGGCCGCCGCTGCGCAGTTTGAGGTAGACCGACACAGGGGTTTCCAGGTCGGCCGGTAGCTCCTGAACGATGGGCGCCAGGTTACCCTGGCCGGCAAGAGCCTTGAATTCGTCGAGAGTTGGCTTGACCATGCGGTTCTCCTTCACCTACTGATGTCAATTGGTTCGCTTAGCGCCGTGCAGCCAGAAAATTCCCCAAAAGAAACTCCCGTCCCACGGCAGTGCGTTGACTGCCCAGGGACGGGAGTTGAAGTCTCCCGCGGTGCCACCCCGCTTAGGCGTCCAACCGCAGGCCTGGGTGGTTGCGCCAGGGCCGGTTGGTCAGCCTCACTCGCCAGATACAGAACCCTCATCGTCCATGACGAGGTTCGATATCGCGCGCCCTGGTAACGGTGGCGTCTCCGGCGTAGCCTACAGGCCTGAAGCCTTCAGTACGCAGCTCCCCGGTCCATTCCCTGCCTGCGCCGTTATCCCCGTTCCACCCGGTGGAGACTCTCTGGAACTCGCTTTGGCAGCTACTCTTCCGGTTCATCGCTGATCGTTGTATCGGATGTCAGGGCGAATTTACCACACGCCTTGCGCTTTGTCAAGTGGTCACGTATGGCGCCATTGATTTGGGCTTTTCCTCCCAGGCTCTACCTGACTTCACAGGCGCGGCGCCAATTTGCCATGTCCTATGGCACCTGTGGTACAATAGTTGCCGTAGTAGCCCAGTTCAGATTCACACAAGATCGAGGTTGGCATGGCCCGAAGCCCTACCGGGGGCGGTCAGTTCAGATTACCAGAGTCCCTCATGGCGCGTGTACGCGACAGCCGGGTGTCCCTGGAAGATGTCCTGCGCTCGTTTCCCAACGCCAATAAAGACCCAGAAAGCTGGGAAGATGTCTTGGCCGCGCTCAAGGCTGCCGGTATCCAACTGGCCGAACAGGCCGAGGCCGACGCCGGGGTGGAGGTCGAGGTTGACATCGAGGGCGAAGAAGAGTACCAGACGGCCTCACTGGGCAGCGCCGGTGCGGATCCGTTGGCTCTCTATCTGCGCGAGATGGGCCTTACCCCCCTGCTGACTGCCGAGCAAGAAATGAAGCTGGCGCGTGACGTGACGCGCGGTGAGGCGCTCAAGGCCGAGTTGGACAACGGCAACCTGACCCTGGAGCGCAAGCGTCAGCTTCGGGCAGATCTTCTGGTCTCCGACATGGCTCGCGAGACCCTGATCAAGGCCAACCAGCGCCTGGTCATCAGTGTCGCCAAGCGTTATCGTGGCCTGGGCGTGCCCTTCCTCGACCTGATTCAAGAAGGCAACCTGGGCCTGATGCGCTCGATCGAGCGTTTCGATCCGGCCAAAGGCAATCGCCTGTCCACCTATGCCATGTGGTGGATTCGCCAATCCATCATCCGTGCCGTGGCCAACCTGAGCCGCACCATCCGCGTGCCCATCCACGCGGGCGAGCGCGAGCGCAAACTGCGCAAGGTGGCCCAGGAATTGCAGCAAACCCTGGGGCGCACCCCCAACGCGCACGAGCTGGCGGCCGAACTGGGATTGACCCCGCGCCAGGTGCAGCGGCTGCAGAACATGGGCCAGCAGGCGGTTTCACTCGACCAGCCCATTCGCGAGGGGGAGTCGGATGGCAGCAGCCTGGCCGATCTGATCGAAGACGAGAACAGCCTGGCCCCGTCCGAACTAGCCGCGCAGCGCCTACTGCGCGATGATGTGGCAGCCGTCCTGGCCGACCTCAAACCACGCGAGGCCGAAGTCCTGCGCCTGCGTTATGGCCTGGACGGCGAGCGTGTGCATACGTTGAAAGAAGTGGGTGTGTTGATGGGCGTGACGCGGGAGCGGGTGCGTCAACTTGAAATGCGCGCCCTGCGCAAACTGCGCCACCCCCGCATCGGCCGCCGCTTGAAAGGCTATCAGCGCCGCCGCTGATGCACTCTCAGCCTGTTTTCGACACCCCAATGGGTAGTAGGTCGTCAGGCACTTGCCACAAGAAGCTGTTGTATGGAAACATCTGTTCTATGTCGAAAACAGGCTCAGCGCCAGATGCCGGGCACCGCCAGCCCGCACTGCGGACAACAACCGTCGGCCCCGATACGTTGCTCCAGAATCTGAAAACCTCGGCGCGTCACCAGGCGGGCCTGACACTGCGGACAAACGGTATGTTCCCAATCACCCAGACGCCCCGGCAGATTCCCGGCGTAGACATAGCGTAACCCGGCCTTGCGCCCAATCTCGGCCGCACGGACCAAGTCCTGCGCAACCGTGTGGGCCGGATCACGCATGCGATAGTCCTGGTGAAACGCGGTGACATGCCAGGGAATGTCAGGCGACAGGCCGACGATGAACTCCGCGGCCGCGGCCAGCTCACCGGGATCATCATTGAAACCGGGCACCACCAACGTGACGATTTCGAGCCAGAACCCCAGTTCGAACACCAGGCGAATCCCGTCCAGGACATCAGCAAGCACGGCCCCAAGCTGACGGTAGCGGCGGTCATGCATGGTCTTCAGGTCAATCTTGTACGCGTCAACCCAGGGCCGCAAAAAAGTGAGAACGGCACGCGTGGCGTTGCCGTTGGAAACAAAGGCCGTGTGCAGGCCACGCTGGCGGGCCGCTTTGAACACGGCTACGGCCCATTCGCTGGTGATGAGCGGTTCGTTGTAGGAACTGACCACCAGCGCGGCGCCCAGGCGTTGACCAGCGGCCGCAATCTCTGCAGCCGTGATGGTCTGCGGGGAGGCGCCAGCCAGGTCATCACGCAGCGCCTGCGAGGTCAGCCAGTTCTGGCAATAGTCACAGTGCAGATCGCAGCCGAGCATGCCGAAGGTCAGCGCCTGGCTGCCGGGCAAAACATGATTGAACGGCTTCTTCTCCACCGGATCACACTGCAAACCGGCTACGTAGCCAAACGGCACACGCAAGACGCCGTCGGCGTTGAAGCGCACCTGGCAGATGCCACGTCGGCCAGGGCCAATCTTACACTGATGGGCGCACGCCAGGCAACGTACCCAGCCTGGTTTGGCGGTCAACGGTTCCACCAGCAAACCCGGCTCGGTCAGGCGGTCGAGGCGCAGCGCGAGGCTCTCCTGTTTCATGTCTACTTCCTTTCGTCACGACAGCCGGTGCCCTGTGCGGCTTCAGCCTTCAGCCAGTGTAGGCCACGGCCGCATAACCAACCACCGTGCTGCGGTCGCCGGCTGTATCGCCGGAGTTGCGATAGTCGAGCAGATGCGGTTGCCAGGCACATTGGCGTGCAATCTCCATCAAGGTCAGGATAGGCAACATGCCGCAGGCCTGCTTGCGTCGCACGCCCGCGTCATCCCCAGCCAACAGGGCAGTCAGCAGGGCGCGGTCAAGCACTGTGGCCTGCGCGTAGGGGTGATAGTGACTGAGATCGGAGCTGACGATCAAGATGGCGTCGCCGGTCGTGCGCAGTGCGTTGACCAGGGCCGGCGCCGCGTCGCGCGGTTCCACATCGCCGCACAGTAGGGGCACGATGCGCGCCGCGGGCAGCACCACCTGCAGGAAGGGCAGTTCCACTTCCAGGCAGTGCTCAGGCTCATGCGGCCGTTCAAAGGTGACAAAGGGCGGCCCATAGTCCAGGAGCTGTGCCCGAACTTCCAGGTCCACGGGCACGGGGCCGAGCGGAGTGGCAAAGGCCGCAAACGCGCTGAGCGCCACGCCATCGAAGGGTACACGGTGCGCGGGGCCGAATAGAACAACGGCGCCGATCTGGCCGGCCAGGGCGGCCAACGGCTTGAAAGCAGAGGCCGCAATGACGCCAGAATAACGGAACCCGGCATGAGGCACGATCAACGCCCGGATGCCGGTCAGCGCAGGGGCCTCGGCCTGCGCCAACAACTGCTGCACCTGGCGACGCAGCTCGTCAGCCGCGGCCGGGTAGAACAGCCCGGCCACCGCGGGCGGCCTGATCCCATTCATGTTGCACCTCGTTTCCCAGGCAACCAATGCGTTTTCGGAGAAAACGCAGAGGGCACTGACCGTAGCTTACACGTGTCCCCGCCGGTTGTCAAGCGCGAATAGGGGGCCGACGACTGAAACCTTTGCGCAAGCCGTGCGTATCAGAACTGTGGATGATACACGGCGAGAGGTCTTTGGGACTTCCCATCTGGGGCAAGCGCGGCTCCGATGGAAGACCCCAACACCCTGTGGATTGGGCGGTCGCGCACCACTACGGGTAGGAACTCGTCACGGGAAGTCCCAAAGACCCTTGATGCCCGGTAGAGTCATTCTTTCTCAGGACGGAAACGTGAGCAATCCAGAACAAGAACAAGCCTGGCTAAACCAGGCGCTGGCAGGGAATCAACAGGCTTTTGGCCGACTGGTGGAGGTGTACCAGGCGCCGGTGTTCAACCTGGCCTACCGCATGTTGGGCAATCCAGGCGAAGCCGAAGAAGCCGCGCAGGACGCGTTTCTGAAAGCCTTGACGCGCTTGCAGACCTATGATCGCAGCCACAAGTTTTCAACCTGGCTGCTTTCGATCACATCGCACCAGTGCATTGACCGGCTGCGCCGGCGCCGCTTCACGTGGCTATCCATCGAGGACAACCCCGCCCTGGAATGGTTAGCCAGCAGCAGCGGCCGGCCGGATGAATCGGCCCTGCGCCGTGAGGCTGGCGACGAGGTGCGCGCCCAACTCGATCGGCTGGAGCCAACCTATCGCCTGCCGTTGATCTTGCGCTATTGGCATGACCTGTCATACGCGGAGATTGCCGGCGTCATGGGCATCACCGAAGCCGCGGTCAAGTCCAGGCTGCATCGAGCACGCCTGCAGATGGCCGAACACCTGACGAAGCGGCCAGCGTCCGCCGTCACCACTGCCCCCCGCCAGTCTGGCGTGGTGCAAGTTCTGTAAAGGGTCTTTGGGACTTCCCGTGGAAGACCCCAACACCCTATGGATTGGACGGTCGCGCACCAGTATGGGTACATCACGGGAAGTCCCAAAGACCTATCACAGAGGGGTATTTCTGATGCACACGCACATCTCAACAGAACAGATCTCACTAGCCCTGGACAGGCGCCTCTCGCCCCAGGAACAAGCAGACGCGCGGGAGCACCTGACCGGCTGCCCAACGTGCAGGCAAGAATGGGACGCCTGGCACGTCCTGGGCAATCGCTTCGCGCAGGCGCCGCTCATTGGGCCTGCGCCCGGTTTTGTGCAGCGGTTCGAAAAGCGCCTGCAGCAGCGCCGGGCCGCCCGCCGCGGTCTGCTGGGCGGCGTCGTCCTGCTGACCGGCTCGGTCTCGCTGTGGAGCCTCATTGCCCTGGTTGGGCTGATCTTCGGCGTCTCCTGGGTCAGTGCGCATCCGGCTTGGGCCGGCTCGGTGGTGCAATTTGCCGTGCGCCTGGCGCACACCCTGCAACCACTGACCGTCACGCTGCGCCTTTTCATCAATGGGCTGCTGCAGATTCCGACGCCCGTGCTGTCTATCACCCTGGGCAGCGGCCTGCTCATCATGGCGGTGATCTGGGCGCAGTTGGTCAACTGGCAGCGCGGTCGCTTGTCCGCCCTGCCCGGCTAAGAGTTGACCTGAAAATAGCCTTGTGACGCAATCCGTCGGATTGCTTGCCAAACTTGAAGCTCCCGCAGATCAAGAGGAGGTACTTTCTATGTTTTCGAAACGAATACTCGCTGTCCTCAGCGTGTTGGCCGCGCTGCTCTTCGTCAGTGTGGCGCCGGCCCTGGCCCAGGACGGCGGCGGCGGCAAGGTCATCGTCGGCCAGAGCTACGTGCTGGCTGCCGGAGAGCAGCTGCAGGGCGACCTGGCTGTGCTCGGCGGCAGTGCGCTCATCGCAGAGGGCGCGGCGGTCAACGGCAACGTCGCGGTTGCCGGCGGCTCGCTGACGGTTGGCGGCAGCATCAACGGCGACGTGGCCGTGTTTGGCGGCAGTGTCACCTTGCAGGAGACGGCCGTGGTGGAAGGAGACGTAGCCACCTTTGGCGGCGCCTTGACGCAGGCCGAGGGCGCGGTCATCACCGGCCAGTTGGTCGAAGGTTTTGGCAATCAGGATACTTTCCAACCGCCTACCATGACCGTACCGCAGGCGCCGCAGCCGCCATCGGTCTTGCGCGCCATCCTGAACTACTTCTGGCAAGTGATGGGCGCCATCGGCTTGGCCCTGGCCCTGGCCGCGCTCGGTCTGCTGGCCATGGTCATGTTCCCGCAGCCGACGGAACGCGTGGCGAATGCGGCCGTGGCCGCGCCAGGGGTCACCTTTGGCGTCGGTGTACTGACCTTGCTGATCGTGCTTGGCCTGGCGGCCATCCTGACCGTCACCATCTGTCTGGCGCCGATCGCGCTCCTGCTGATGCTGGTGGCGGCGGTGGCCTGGGTCTTCTCCTGGGTGGCGCTAGGGTGGCTGGTGGGTCAACGCATCCTGGAAGCGTTCAAGCTGCGCAATCCCAGCCCGCTGCTGGAGGCCATCCTGGGCATCATCCTGATTACGCTGCTCTGGCGCGCGGTGCCATGCCTGGGCTGGCTCTTCTGGTTCATCATCACAGCGCTCGGCCTGGGCGCCATCGTGCTGACGCGCTTCGGCACGCAAACCTATCGCAGCACGACAGCCACACCGCCAGGTTCACAACCGCCGGTCGCGCAGTTGCCCCTGGCGCCCGCGCAGCCATCGGTCGCCGCGGGTGAGCAAGCGCTTATGTCAACGACGGACGATGCGCTCTGCGTTTTCGGAGAAAACGCAGAGCCGTCCGCTTTTCTAAGCGACCTGGAAGACGACCTGCGGGCCGCCGCCGAAAACGAGCCGCCGCCGGCGTAGAATCAAAGGAACCCGGTTTCTGTGAGAAACCGTAACTGCTCACCCTGCGTTGATTTGACAGGATGAACAGGCGTTCTCCTGTGGTGTGCAAAACTACCGCCACGAGAGTTCGAATATCCTGTCAATCCTGTGAATCCTGTCTGAATTCCAGGCAGGCCCATCAGTTACGAGAAACCGGGTTTCTGGTATTCAGAAGATCTTCGTCAGTTCATCGGCGCCGAACTCGCGCAGCGGCACCCAGCCGCGCTGCGGGTGCCATTCCTGCACCCCCTGGGCTGCGGGCACCACCTGGCCGATGCGGGCGAACGGAATGGCGGCCGCGTGACAGGCGACCGCCAGCGCGGCCACATCGGCAGGCGCCACCGTCGCCAGCAAGCCACCGCTGGCGATCATGCCCAGCGGGTCGAGACCGTAGATCTGGCCCAGCGTCACCGCTTCGGGCAGCAGCGGGACCAGGGCCAGATCAACCTGCAGACCGACGCTGGCCGCGGCCGCAACCTCCCACAGGCCGGTAGCCACACCGCCTTCGGTCGGATCGTGCAGCGAGTGAACCGGCGCCTGGCTGCACACGAGCTGTGCGGCGCGCACCACGCTGATGCCGGGGTCGTGCAGAAAGCCCTGCACGCGACCGATGAAAGCCTCGTCCACGCCGCGGCGGCGCAGATCAGCGGCTTTTTCACGGGCAATCAGCGCAGCGCCTTCAATGGGCGCCTGGCGGATGAAAAGCACCGCATCGCCAACCTGCGCGCCGGCCGTCATCACCAGGTCGTTGGGCGCCACCTCGCCCAGGAGCGTGCCGCAGACGAGGGGGCGGTCGAGGCCGTGGGTGATCTCAGTGTGGCCCCCGGCCAGCGCGATGCCCAGGTCGGCGCAAGCCGCATGGATCTGCGCGAAGATGGATTCCACCAACGCCACGCTGGTCTGCCCGGCCGGCAACAGCACCGTGGCCAGAAACCAGCGCGGCCGTGCGCCCATCGTCGCCACATCGTTGGCATTGACATGAACCGCATACCAGCCGATCTCATCGGTGGCGAAGGTGATGGGATCGGTCTTGGCAATCAGCAGGGAGCCGGCCGGCGGCAGGGCTGTTGTCCGGAAGTCAATGACGGCCGCATCCTCACCGCTGCGCGGGCCAACCAGCAAACGCTCATCGGGCAGGCTGAAGCGGTGCAGCAGGCGATCGAGCAGCGCGGGCGGCAGCTTGCCCGTTGAAAGCATGGTCATGATGGCCTACTGGCACCCCCACTGGCCCCACGCGCCGGCCGCGGCAGCCACATCGGCCACGTCAATCACGCCATCGGGCGCCAGGTCGTACAAACGGTTCCAGGCCGGATCGCTGCTGACCAGGCCAAAGTGCGCGGCCACGGCCAACAGGTCATTGACGCCCACCTGGCAACTGCAATCAATGTCGGCCGCCAGGCACGCCGCATAGGTCACGCTCAGCTTGGCCGCGAACACCGGATTGCCCTCGTACGCCAGGGCATCGAAGTAGCCGGCATTGGCGGGGTCGCTCGTCAACAGCAGCGCCAGCGCGTTGCCGCTCTGCCAGGCCGGCCGGTTGACCACTTCCTGCACCACGCGGCTGAGGTCAGGCGAGGAGGCCCAATCGAGCGGCTCGGTGCTTGTCACCGTCCAGGGGACATTGGCCGCGGTGCGCGGCATTTGCAGCGGCGGCATGGTGGCAAAGTTGGCCGGGTTATCGAGCGCGGCGCCTTCGATCTTCAGCGTCACGGATGGAAAAGCCGCGGGGTGGTAGCTACGATAGAGCAAGACGGCCGCCTGCGTAATGCGCACATGGAAAGGAATGTCCACCTGGGCAAAGCGCGCGCCGCTCACCAGGTGATTGCCGGCCGAATTGCCCAGGCGCAAGACAATGCTGGCAAGATCAACCAGGCCGCTGCCGAGACGCTGCGTGGCGTCATCGTTGCCGGCTATCACCTGCCCCCACAGCACCGTCGTGTTGGGCGTGGGCGTCGCGGTAGGCGTCGGCGTGGGCGTTTGCGTGGCGGTTGGGGTGGGCACATCCGTGGGGGGAATCCGGGTATCCGGGAAATCGAAAAGGCGGGTAGCGCCGGCCAGCAGTTCAAAATCCACCAGGTTAGATGACGGCGGTGAAGTGTAGCCGGGCGGATCGGTCTCCTGCAAACGATAGGCGCCGGCCGTCACATCGCGAAAGATGAACGCGCCGTCAGCGCCCGTGGTGAAGCGGCTGACCAGCCCGCCCCCAGGCAACAACAGATCTACCAGGGCCGCGGCCAGCCCCGGCTCGCCAACATCCCGCATGCCGTTGCCGTCCAGGTCGTCAAAGACAACGCCGCCTACGTGTCCGCTGTTGGGCAGGGGCGTTGGTGTTCCGGTGGGCGTGGCCGTCGGCGTCGGCAAAATAGTGGGGGTGCGCGTGGGCGTCGGTGTCGGCGACATAGTAGAGGTGGGAGAGGTGGGAGTGACGGTGGGGGTGGCGGCGGGGCCGGCGCTGTAGGCCAGGATCTTGCCGTCGTGCGTCACGGCCCAGCCGTGGCTGGCGTCCACAAAGTCGGCTTCCCAAATCAGCGCCGTGGCGGGAATGTCGGTGATGCGCGTCCAGGCGCCCCCACCGTTCATGGTGTGATACATGCGGCCGTCGTAATTCTCACCGCCCACGCGATAGCCGCCCACGGCCCACCCTTCCTGCGTGTTGACCATCTCGATGTCGAACAGATCAACGCTATTGATAGACATCTGGGTAGTGAAGCTGAGGCCGGCATTGGTGGTGTAGTAGATCAGGCCGCCCTGGCCGGCGAAGTAGCCGGTGCTGGCGCTGAAAAAGTGCAGGCCGAGCAGGTCGCCCTGCGGCGCAAAGCGTCGCGTCCAGGAGGCGCCGCTGTCGGTTGAAATGGCCATGGTGGCGCCATTACCGGCGCCATAGCAGGTGCTGCCAAAACAGGCGAACTCCCAAATCACCACACTGCCGCCGGGAAAGAACTCATGCCAACTGGCGCCGCCGTTGGTGGAACGGAACGAATGGCCATTGGTGCCGCCAGCGAGCACCAGGCTGCTGTTAGCCAGGTAAGCGGTGTAGAGATAGCCGCCGTAGTTGGGCATGGCAGAGAGCGCCCAAGTGACGCCGCCGTCGCTGGTGCGAATGGCCTGGCCGGTGATGCCCACGCTCAGGCAGGTCACGGTGGAAAGGCAATCAATGCCGCCTTGCCAGCCCGAAATCTGCGCAGGCAGGTTGATGCGCGCCCAGGACGCGCCGCCGTTGGTTGTCTTGAGGACGTAAGGATCGCCCTGGAATCCCCAGTCGGGGCCGCCCACGGCATAGCCCAGGTCAGTCGTCAACATGCGAATGCCGCGCAGGGTGATGCCCGCCGGGGCCTGGTATTGCACGGCCCAGAAAGCAAGCGGCGCGGCCGCGGCTGAACGTGAGCCAGACAGAGTAAAAGCGCCGACGGCCGCTTGCAGACCGAAAAGGCAGGCGCCAATGAGCAAAAGGTGTAAGCGTATAGCCATGATCTAACCTCCAAAAAGTAGTGGCACCGGCGTCATTCCCGCTAAGGTCTATTTTGCCATTCGCCTGCACCCGGAACAAATCAGGAATTCCAAATGGTCCCGGAATCGAGGCTTCAGCCGGTCTGCCACAGGGTTCTCAAGTGCCCAATAACCGGCTAAAGCCTTCATTCCATGCGCCACACAATGGCGCAGATGCGCCACACAATGGCGCAGAGATGTCTTCAGCGACCACATTTGGAATTCCTGCGCTTGCAGCATATCAGGCGCTGGCGTGCTGCCGGCGCCGGTCACCAACGCGCAAGACAAACTTGCTGGCCTCAGCCACCAGGGCCGGAATGAGAGCCAGCGGGATCACGAGTTCCCACTGCGCCAGGGTCAGGGGCACGGTGTTGAACGGCCCGTTGAGGAACGGCACAAAGATCACCGCCACGGTCAGCAACGCGGAGACCGCAACGGCCGCCTGCATCCATTTGTTCGTGAACAGGCCCAGGCGCGCGAGCGGGTAACGTTCGGAGCGCGTCGTATAGGCGATGGGCAGTTCGGCCAGGGCCAGAGTCGCAAAGGCCATGGTCTCGGCCAGGTCTTTGCCATGTTCCTGCAGGCCAATCCAAAAAGCCGTCAACACAACCGTGGTCAGCGCGACGGTCATAATGGCAATGCGCACGAGCATGACGCGGTTAACGATGGGTTCACGCGCAGGGCGCGGGGGCTGTTGCATGACATCGGGATCGCCCTTCTCCATGCCCAGGGCCAGCGCGGGCGCGCCATCGGTCAACAAGTTGAGCCACAGCAGTTGAATGGCCGTCAACGGCGGCGGCCAGCCGGCCAGCGCCGCGATGAAGATAATGGCCACCTCGGCCACATTGCAGCTCAGCAGGTAGAAGACAAACTTACGGATGTTGCCATAGATAATGCGGCCCTGCTCCACAGCGCCCACGATCGAAACGTAGTTGTCGTCGGTCAGCACCATGTCGGCCGTCTCTTTGCTCACATCGGTGCCGGTGATGCCCATCGCCACGCCGATGTTGGCGCGCTTGAGCGCCGGCGCATCATTGACGCCATCGCCGGTCATAGCCACCACATGGTCACACGCCTTGAACGCCTCAACAATGCGCACCTTATGCTGGGGGCTGACGCGGGCGAACACGTCGGTGTGTTCGATCACGCGCTGGAGCTGTTCATCCGTCATCGCATCGAGTTCGGCGCCGGTGTGAATCTGCCCATCACTCCGCAGCAGGCCGATCGTTTGGGCAATGGCCTGCGCGGTCAACGAATAGTCACCCGTAATCATCACCGTGCGGATGCCGGCCGCGCGCGCCTTGACCACAGCCGGGGCCACTTCCGGTCGCGGCGGGTCAATCATACCCACCAGGCCAATGAAAACCAGGTCATGCTCCAGGGCATCAGCCGTTATGGCGTCTGGTAGTTCAGGCAGGTAGCGGTAGGCCACGCCCAGCACGCGCAACGCCTGCGCAGCCAGGCGCGAGTTACCGGCCTCAATCTCGTGATAGTCATGCTCTTCCAGGCGCAGGGGGCCTTTGCGGTGCAGAAGGTGCGTGGATTGTTGCAGCAGCAGGTCAGGCGCACCCTTGACACAGACCACATAGCCGGTTGCCCCCGGCTGGAATGGGCTGCCGTCATCTTCGGTCACCACCTGCAGCCTGTGTACCGTACTCATGCGCTTGCGATCGGCGTCGAATGGCACCTCGGCCACGCGAGGGTAGCTCTGCTCCAGTTGGTGGCGCCACAGATCGGCCTTGGCCGCGGCCACAAGGAGCGCGCCTTCGGTGGGGTCTCCGACCATGCGGTAGGTGACCTTGTCATCGCTGCGGCCGGACTCCTCCAACTCGGCATCGTTGACCAACGCGCCGGCCCACAGGAGGCCGGCCACTTCCACATCATCGCGCACCTCAACCTGGCGATTGTCATAGTCCGGGCGGCGGAAGATGCCCTCCGGCTGATAGCCCTGACCCTCCACCGTCACCTCAGCATGGTGTACCCACAGACGCACGACCGTCATCTCGTTTTGGGTCAGAGTGCCCGTCTTATCGGAACAGATCACCGTGGCCGAACCGAGGGTTTCCACTGCGGACAGTTTGCGAATCAAGGCATGGCGGCGGATCATCTCGCGCATGCCCAGCGCCAGGCTGATGGTGACAATGGCCGGTAAGCCTTCGGGCACGGCGGCAATGGCCAGGCTGACCGCAATCAGGAAGACCTCGACCAGCTTGGACTGGAAGGTGCGCAGATAGACCATGATGCCGCCGTCGGCCGCCAGCAGGAGACCCAGGTCGGTGTCGCGAATCACGGAGACCAGGAAAACACCGAGACAGATGACCAGCGCGGCAGTGCTCAGCGTCTTGGCCAGTTCTTCCAGCTTACGCTGCAGCGGAGTCTGTTCTTGTTCGAACGACTGGATCATGTCGGCGATGAGGCCGATTTGGGTCTGCATGCCGGTGCTGACCACCACGCCCTTGCCGCGACCATAGGTGACGAGGGAGCTCATGTAGGCGCTGTTGCGGCGATCGCCGAGTGGAATATCGCCGACCAGGGTCATGCTGGCGTGCTTATCTACGGCAACCGATTCCCCGGTGAGGGAGGCCTCGTCAATTTTGAGATTGACCGTCTCAGCCAGGCGTAAATCGGCCGGCACATAGTTGCCTGCTTCAAGCAGGACGACATCGCCCTTCACCAACTCGCGCGCGGGTGTTTTGAGACGATGCCCGTCGCGCAGCACGTCGGCTTCGGGCGCGGCCATCTTCTTCAGCGCGGCCAGGGCCTGTTCCGCCCGGCTCTCCTGCACCACGCCCAGGATCGAGTTGAGCACCACGATGGTCATGATCAGCCCGGCCTCCACCCAGTCACCGAGCAGCGCCGAGATGACGCTGGCGGCAATCAGAAGGAGCACCACGAAACTGTTCAGTTGTTCCAGGACGAGTTTCCAAAATGGGGGTCGCGGGTGCTCACGCAGATCGTTCGGGCCGTCGCGCAGCAGGCGAGCGCCGGCTTCTGATGCCGTCAGGCCGCTGTCCAAACGCGTTTCCAAATGGGAGACGACAGATTCGACGGGCTGGCTGTGCCATGAAATGGCCTTGTTATCTGGCTCCATCCAACGTTTCCTTTTTCAACGTTCCCTTTTTGCCTTGAGAGAGTTTGCCTTGAGAGAGCTTGCCTTGTGCAAGCTCGACTGTGTTCTGACCAGAGTTCAGCGCAGTATACCACAAGATCAACGGCCCTCAAATCACGCAGCCCGGTCTGTTGGCATCTTTGACAAGGCACACGGACAGGGTTACAATGCGGCCCCGAATGAATTCGGGGCGAAGGGGCGTTCCGCCAGCCGCCGAAGGGGCGTTCCGCCGCCAGGTCGGCCTGCGCCGACCGGCATCGCGTCCACGAAGGTGGACGCCCGGCCGCTACGCCCTTGAGGCGCGATTTCAATCGCTCTGCTGAGCAGTTACATGAATGGAGGACAGGCGTGGATCCCGTTGCAATTCGAATCGGTTCGGTAGCCCTGGTGCGTTGGTATGGCCTGCTGATTGTGGTCGGTGCCGTGGCCGCGGCCTACATTGACAGCCGCGAGGCGAAACGGCGGGGGCAGGACCCCGATCATATTTGGTCGGTCTTCATGTGGTGCCTTATCGGCGGCATTATCGGCGCCCGGCTACAATTTGTG
Source organism: Candidatus Amarolinea dominans (assembly GCF_016704685.1). NCBI lineage: Bacteria > Bacillati > Chloroflexota > Caldilineae > Caldilineales > Candidatus Amarolineaceae > Candidatus Amarolinea > Candidatus Amarolinea dominans. The sequence goes on along the minus strand of NZ_JADIZS010000005.1, from coordinate 128,805 downwards.
ATCACCGCATCCCTGGAAAACCCGGCTTACCTGCAAGGGTATCTCGCCAATCCCTTGAGCATCATCAATACCCGCGAAGGTGGTGTGGGCATCTTCGGTGCGTTGGGTGGCGGGCTGCTGGCGTTCTACCTGTACACGCGGCGCCAACGCCTCCCCTTCTGGTCATGGACCGACATCGCCATCGTGGGCCTCCCGTTTGCCCAGGCCGTGGGCCGTTGGGGCAATTTTTTCAATCAAGAACTGTACGGCGGGCCTACCAATCTGCCCTGGGGTATTGCCATTGACTGTGCGCATCGCATCTCTCCGTATCTGTGCCCACCCCTGGGCGAGTTTACCGAAGCCGCGCGCTTTCATCCTACCTTTTTGTACGAATCGCTCTGGAATCTGGGCGTTGGCTTGGTTCTGCTGTGGCTGGCACGGCGCTTCTCCAGGCAATGGCCGCCCGGCTCCATTTTCAACCTCTACGTCGTGGCCTATCCGCTCGGACGGTTTCTGGTCGAGTTTATCCGCCTGGGCACGCCGCTGGCCCTGGGTTTGACGTTGGGACAGTTTTTTTCGCTGGCCGCGGGTCTGGCCGGCTTGGCGGTGTTCACCTATCGCCTGCGCCGGGCCGCATCTCCGCCTCCCACGGGTGAACCGGTAGCCTGACTGACAGGGGCCATTGGCTTGACAAGGGCGGTTTGTGGGTTTGACATGAGGCACGAACGTCTGTATAATGGCCCACGTTAATTGCTAGAATAGTATAATTGTTCGCACGCCCCTATGCCCACCATATCCGTTGATCATGCAGTGCTCTTCCTTGCGTGGACAAGAGTCAACTCAAGCACTCGCTTCGGCATGGCCAGCGCGCATGAATGGCGCGAGGAACGAGAATTGAATAAGTGTCAGAACACTGCCACCCCGTGGGCCGTTGAACCAGACAGTCAAAAATTCTTGATCCTGGTACCCATGGGTGTGAGAAATGAGTCAGGCGCCGTCTTTCACAGCGGCGCCTGGGTATGAAGTGAGGAAGCACAGTGCAGGAAAATCTTCAGGAACCAAACGACATGACCGCCTCCAGTGACACGATGAGCGTAGTCGTGACACCAGCCGCAGAAGAAACCATTGCGGCCGCAGTGACAGAGACTCCCGATGAGACCAGGAAACCCAACGCCCAGGAGGGTTCTGCTGACACGATGAGCGCAGTCGTGGCAGCAGCCGCAGAAGAAGCCACGGCGGTCACAGTGACAGAGACTCCGGATGAGACCAGGAAACCCAACGCCCAGGAGGGTTCCGCTGACACGATGAGCGCAGTCGTGGCGCCAGCCGCAGAAGAAGACACGGCGGTCACAGTGACAGAGACTCCGGATGAGACCGAAAGACCCGAAGCCCAGGAGGGTTCCGCTGAGCGCAGCGGGCGCCGACGCCGCAATCGCGGTAATGGCCCTGGCAACCTCCCCATTCGCGTGATCCCACCTAAAAAAGTTGTCAAAGTTCTCAGTGTGGGCATGGAGATTGACGGTGTGGTACGCCGCGTCGCCGAGTTTGGCGCGTTCATTGACATCGGCGTGGGCACCGATGGCTTAGTTCACATCTCTGAACTCTCCACCGGCCGCGTGGGCAAGGTCAGTGACCGCCTCAAAGAGGGCGACCCGGTCAAGGCGTGGATCAAAGAACTGGACCGCGATCGTAATCGTATCAGTCTGACCCTGATCGAGCCGGGCACCAAGACCATCCGCGACCTGCAAGAGGGCGATCTCGTCACTGGCACCGTGACTCGAGTCGTGCCCTACGCCGCCTTCCTGGATATCGGCATCGGCCGTGACGCCATGCTGCACATCCGCGAGATGTCAGACGGCTTCGTGCGCCGCGTCGAAGATGTGGCGAATGTGGGCGATGAGGTCGAGGTTAGAATTGTCAGCCTGGATCGCCGCCGCCAGCGCATTGACCTCAGCCTGAAGGGGCTGCGACCAGAAGAAACCGCACTGGTAGCGCCACCGGAGCCGACGCTCGAGGAGATGAGTGACCGTGCGCGCATGAGCGAGGCTGCCAGCCGCGGACGCGGACGGTCCGACGAAGAAATGCCCGACATGGGCGGCGCTCGACGCGAGCGTGAGCCACGCAGCGGCGGTAACCGTGCTGAGCGCGGCGGCGGTGGTGGCGGCGGCAGCAACAGCAGCGGTAGCAACGGCGCTGATCGCGGCGATCGTCGTCCCCGACGTGACCGCGGCGGTAACCAACGCGAGCGCGGGAAAGAGGAGTGGTTGGACTATCTGAAGGACGGCGAAGAAGCCGGCCCCACTGCGATGGCCCTGGCCCTGCAGGCCGCCATGGACCAGGATGTGGAGCAGGACACCCGCCGTCAGAAACGCACGGAAAAGGATCGCGAGCACCGGCGGACAGACGACTTCCGCAATGAGCAGGAAGACATCGTTGTGCGTACGTTGCGCTTGCGCCAGACCGCGTAATTCCAAGAACTGAACGTTGTTTCTTGACAAGCCCTTGATCCGGTTTGCAGCCAGGTAGATTCTACCAGCGGCCTGCAAACCGGTTCTTTTTGTCCGTTGCGCACAGCAACGAAAAGGAGATTCGAATGCCATTTGCCATCATCGTTCATGGCGGCGCCGGCAACATTCGCGAGGCCCAGCGTGCCCCCCATGCGACCGGAATTCGACAAGCGGTGACGGCAGGCTATGCGTTGCTGGCGCGCGGCGAGTCGGCCCTGGATGCGGCGCAAGCGGCCGTCATGATCCTGGAAGATTTGCCCGCCTTCAATGCCGGCCGCGGCTCCTGCCTGACCAGCGCCGGCACGATCGAGATGGACGCCGGCCTGATGGATGGCCGCGATCTGCGCGTGGGCGCCGTGGCAAGCATCACCCATGTGGCCAACCCCATTGCCGTCGCCCGCCTGGTCATGGAGAGGAGCGAGCACATCCTGTTCGCAGCCGAGGGCGCACAGGCCTTTGCGCAGGCGCAGGGCGTCGCCGCCGTGTCAACCGAGGCGCTGCTGACGCCTGCACGCACACAGGAGTTTGCGCATGTGCAGCAGGCCAACTTTGCTGCCACCCTTGCGGCCGAGCAGCGTGGCGCGGTGGCCGACACAGTGGGCGCGGTGGCCCTCGATATCCACGGCAACCTGGCCGCGGCCTGCTCCACCGGTGGCATGTCGTGGAAAAAACCAGGGCGCGTGGGCGATTCACCCCTGCCGGGCTGTGGTTATTATGCTGACAGTCAGGCCGGCGGCTGCGTCACCACTGGCTGGGGTGAGACGATTGCACGGGTGGTGTTGGCGCGCCGCGCCGTGGAAGCGTTGGAGCGGGGTCTTGATCCGCAGGCCGCCGCGCAGGCGGCCCTGGCCTTTCTGGCCGCACGAACGGGCGGCTGGGCCGGGCTGATCGTCCTCGATCGCCACGGCCGGGTGGGCGCGGCGTTCAACTCGGTGCGCATGACGCATGCCTGGTGGGATAGCGACATGGCCGAACCGACCGTCGTCGCGTAATTACCAGACACGACAGAGCAGCCCTTTGAGATACTCCCCTTCCGGAAAGCTCAGGAGCACGGGATGGTCGGCGCTGTGCGTGAAGCGCCCGATGATCTGCGCCTCGCGGCCGGCATCGAGCGCAGCGCCGAAGATCACTTTTTGGAACAGATCGGCGCTGACCAGGCCGGAGCAGGAGAAGGTCGCCAGTAAACCGCCGGGACGCAGCAGGTGCAGCGCCAGCAGGTTGATGTCCTTGTAACCACGCGTAGCCGCGGACACCTGCGCCTGGGCATGGGCAAATTTGGGCGGATCGAGGATAACGGCATCGAAACTGGCCCGCTGGCCGCGCAGGTCACGCAGCACCTGGAAGACATCACCCGCCAAACCGTCCGCCTGCGTATCGGGGTCGAAGCGGTTGCGGCGCAGATTCTCCTCGGCCAACAGGAGCGCGGCGTACGAACTATCCAGGTTGGTGACATGAGCAGCGCCCGCGGTCAACGCGTAAACGGCAAAGGCGCCGCTGTAGGAAAAGCAGTTCAACACCCGCGCACCCGGCATCGTTGCCAACGTGACGGCGAAGTGCGCACGGTTCTCGCGCTGATCCAGGTAGAAGCCAGTTTTTTGACCCTCGGCCAGGCTGACCCCAAACTGGAGTCCATTCTCGGACACCCACAACGGCGCCGGCGGCGCCGCGCCTGACAGCAGCCCGCTGACGGGCGGTAAACCCTCATGGCTGCGCACATCCACATCGGAGCGTTCGTAGATGCCCATCGGGGCCAGCAGTTCGTTCAGCAGGCGCACAAGCAGGGCCTGGCGCTGCGCCACACCAACCGTCAGCAATTGCACCACCAGCCAGTCGCCATAGCGGTCAACGATCAGGCCAGGCAAGCCGTCGCTTTCGGCGTTGACCAGGCGATAGGCGTCGGTGGTCTGACTGGCGGCCAGGGCCTGACGCGCACGGATGGCCTGCTGCAGGCGACGGCGCCAAAATTCGTCGTCCACGGCCTCGTCCTGCTGCCAGGTCAGCAGGCGCAGCGTGATCTGCGAACGGCGGTTGAGGTAGCCGCGGGCCAGCCATTGCCCGTTCGCATCGAGTACCGGCACCACGTCCCCATCGGCCGGCTCCCCCACGATGTGCGCCAGCGCGCCGGAAAACACCCAGGGATGACGCTGGCGCAGCGGCTTGTCCTTGCCCGGCTTCAGCACCACGTGCGGCTCTTTCATGTTCATCTCCTCGTCATCCTCGTCCTATTCCCCGTGCTCAAACAAGGTCTCCGCAGGCAGGTAGCGCCAGGTCAGGCACAGCACCCGCTGCGTGCCCGGCTGCACCCGTGCGCGCTCGTCTGGGCGCAGGCCGCAAAGCCAGGCGATGCCCTGTGCGCCGACCAACAACGGCCAGCGGGAGCGCAGCGCGGCCGGCAGCTTGTGATTGATCATGAAGGCATTGAGGGAGGTGCGGTGACCGCCCAGGCCGAGCGGGTACAACCAATCGCCCGGCTGGCGTGCGCGCAGAAACGGCGCCGGGCCAACCACATCGGCGTCGAGAAAGGCGCGCCAGGGCTGCGGCTCTGTTCGCCAGGCGAGCGGCAACTCAGTCGGCCGCCGCATCTCGGCCTCAAGCCGCCAACCGCTTGCCGGCAGGCAGGTCACGCCCGGCACAGCGACCGGCAGTGCGGGTACAAGCAACTGTGGCCCGGCGTGATCATCCGGCCGGGCCTGGCCATCCGCCAGCGTGAACGAGGCATAGCCGACCGTCAGTACCAGCCCGCGCGGCAGGGTTACACGATGACCGGTGGCGCAGGCGGGGCTGATGAGCAGGCGGCGCGCCCGCTCCACATGCTCGAAGCCGACATCGCGCAGGCCGGGCCGCAGACGGTGGATGGCCTCGCGCAGCAGGCTGCGCTGCCAGGCCACCTGCAACTGGCGCCAGGGCGCCAACGCGAACGTGACCGCGCCGGCGTCGCTGTGCGTAACCACCTGCGGCCAGAGGGTCGCCAGCAGCTCGCGCAGCACCTGCTGTTCATCGCTGACCACCTGCGCCGATCGCCGCAGGGCCGCGCGCACGCCGGGGTTATAGGTTTCCAGCAAAGGCAGCAGTTCATGGCGCAGGCGATTGCGGAAGAGGGTGACATCGAGATTGGTGCGATCGACGCGCGGCGTCAAACCGTGTTCGCGGCAGTACGCTTCGATGTCCGGCCGGGGAACGTCAAGCAAGGGGCGCGCCAGGCGCAAGTCCACAGCAGCCGGCGCGCCGGCCCGTGTCTCCAGTGGGCGATCTACCACCGCGCGCCCCCAGGGCGGCCGGGGCAGCGGGCTGAGCGGCAACATGCCGCGCAGGCCGGACAAACCGCTGCCGCGCAAGAAGTGCATGAGGATGGTTTCTACCTGGTCATCGGCGTTGTGCGCCACGGCCACGGTGCGGGCGCCAACAGACTGCGCAACCGTGCCCAGAAAGGTGTAGCGGGCGCGGCGGCCGGCTTCTTCCAGCGAAAGACCGGCGCCGCGCGCCTGCGCACCGACATCGGCCTGACCGACGCTGCAGGGCAGGCGCCAGGCCGCGGCCAGGCCGGCGACAAAGGCCGCGTCGGCATCGGCCTCCGCGCCCCGCAGGCCATGGTGCAGGTGAGCGACATGAACGCGCGGCGCAAACGCAGGCGGCAGAGCGCAAAGGACGTGCAGCAGGCACAGCGAATCAGCGCCGCCTGAGACGCCCACCACCAGCAACTCGTCCGGGTCGAACAGCGCTGAGGCGCTGATCGCTGCGGCCACGGCCGCCTGCACATCCATCATAGCAGCTATTGTAACACCGCGCAGCGGGCGGCGGCAAGTCAGCGCGGCGCCAGCCACGCACGGTTTGCAGCCAGCCTGCAGGCAGAGTACAATCCGGGCATGGAAAATACCCACACTGCGGATCATGTGATTCTCTCAGCGGCGCCTGCTTCGGAGGCAGCCGCTGTCGCGGAGGTGCGCCGCGCCGCCGCGGGCGCCGAGGTGGTGCGCCGGCTGGAACCTGGCACGCTGCTGGTCGCGGTGACCGATCCGATGCAGACCCTGCTGCCGGCCTGGCAACACGCGCCGCCCATCTGGGTACGGCACGTACACCCTGTGCATGCGGTGGCGCCGCTCCTGGGCGGTGAGCCGGGCCTCAGCCGTCTGGAAGATGTCGCCAGGCCGCTGGCGGCGCGGCTGGACGCTGACCTCCCCTTTTCGGTGCAGAGCCGCCTGGTAGGCGCTGGCCCCTGGCCCCTGGCGCGTTTTGATATCAACCAGCGCCTGGCTGCCCTCCTGCAAACGCTGACCGGCGCGCCGCTCGATGTGCGGGCGCCGGCCCAGGTGCTCTCGCTGACGGCCACCGCGGAGCGAGCCTACCTGGGGATCTCGCCGGTCGGCCTGAATTTGAGCACCTGGTCGGGCGGCCAGATGCGCTTTGCCCGTGAGGAGGGCGAACAGATCAGCCGCAGCGAGTTCAAGCTGCTGGAGGCGCTGGACGTCTTCAAACTGGAACTGCCCACGCGCGGCGCCGCACTCGACCTGGGAGCGGCGCCCGGCGGCTGGACACGCATCCTGCGCCTGCACGGTCTCGATGTCGTCGCTCTTGACCCGGCAGACCTGGACGGCCGCCTGCTGAACATGCCCGGCGTGCGCCATGTGCGCGGCCTGGTGCAAAATTTTGATCCGGGCACGCAGCGCTTCGTGGTCATCACCAATGACCTGCGCATGGACGCCCTGGCCTCGGTGCAAGTGATGACGCGTGCGGCCGCCTGGCTGCAAGGCGGGGGCCTGGGCTTCATCACCCTCAAACTGCCGGAACAACACGCGGAAATCCTGGTGGCGCGGGCACTGAAGGGCCTCGAAGCCGCGTACCGCGTGCTCGGTGCGCGCCAGCTTTTCCACAACCGCCAGGAAGTCACCGTCGCCCTGACCGGCAAGCGCTAAGGCTTGTCAAGGCACATCTTTCTGTTCTTGCGGGTAACTGCTCAGGCGGCACTCTTGCGGTCGTCCACGCATAGCGGTTGACCGCGTCCGCTACTTTACGCTTTTTGCATATCGTAGTAAAATGGTAACATGATTCGTGTCTTACACTTCGCCGATCTGCACCTGGGTGTTGAGAACTATGGCCGCCTCGATCCTGAGACCGGCCTTTCGACGCGCGCGCTCGATTTCCTGCGCGTGTTCGATGAACTGATCGCCTACGCCGTGCAGGAAGAGGGACCCGGCCCGGTTGACCTGGTTCTCTTCGCCGGCGACGCGTTCAAGACACGCGATCCCAGCCCAACCTACCAGCGTGAATTTGCCCGGCGTATTCATCACCTGGCGGTCACCCATCAAATCCCGGTCTTTCTCCTGGTGGGCAACCATGACGTGCCCAATGCCAGCAGTCAGGCGCACAGCCTGGAAATTTTCAATACCCTCGAAGTTCCCGGCGTGATCGTGGCCCGCAAACCGGATCTGTTCACCATCACGACGCGGCACGGCGCTCTGCAACTGGTGGCGTTGCCCTGGGTGACGCGCAGCGCCCTGCTCACCCGCGACCAGTACACCGGCCTGAGCCTGGAAGAAATCAACCAGACCCTGCTGGGCAAATTGGATACAGTGCTCAGCACCCTCTTCGCCAAACTGCGCCCCGATCTGCCCGCGATCATGACGGCCCACGGCACCGTGCAGGGTGCGGTCTTTGGCTCTGAGCGCAGCGTGATGCTGGGCTATGACCTGACGTTGCCGCGCAGCCTGGTCGCCCATCCGTTACTCAGCTACGTGGCTATGGGGCACATTCATAAGCACCAAAGCCTGGACGCGGATCCGCCCATCGTCTACCCCGGCAGCCTGGAACGGATTGATTTCGGCGAGGCGGGCGAGGACAAGGGTTTTGTCATGGTCGAACTCAGTGAGCCAGGGCAGAGGGCAAACTGGCGCTTTCACAAGGTCAACGCCCGGCCGTTTGTCAGCATCAATGTGGAAGCGCCCGCGGACGAGCCGACCGCCGCGATCATCGCCGCCATCGAGCGCCAACCGATCACGGACGCGGTGGTCAAGTTGATCATCCACACCACGCCGGAGATCGAGAAGTTCATTGACGATCAACAGATCAGCAAGGCGCTGGCGCCGGCCTTTCATGTCGCAACCTTGACGCACGATGTCCGGCGCAGTGTACGCCTGCGTCTGTCTGGCGACACCGGAAGTATCGAAGAGCTAACGCCGCAAGCCGCGCTACAGCGTTACTTCACTTATCGCCAAGTGGCGCCGGAACGCATCGAACGCCTGCTGCACGCGGCGGCGCCCATCATCCAAGCCGAAGCATAAGCCCAAGGCTGCCCGCCGGGCAGTCAGCACAGACAGAATGAACACGCAGACCGCCCGTACAGGGGAGGTAAACCATGAGCACCGTTTTGCAGACAACCATCGGTCAGTTAGAAGTCGCCCGCGGTCAGCGCCGCGACCACGCCCCCAACGTGCGCGCTGTGGAGCCAGGCGAAGCCAAAGGCAACCTGTACCTCCTCTTAGAGTTAACCGGCCCGCAGGATGGACGCAGCCGGCTCTACCGTCAGGTCCTCAGCGAGGTGCAGTCCACCTATTACAACACATCGGGCAACGTGGACGACATCCTGCACACGGCCGTGTCACAGGGGCACCGCCTGCTGAGCGAGGCTAACGCCGGCCGCAGCGGAGATCAGCGCTGGCGTGGCGGCATGAGCTGCGTGGCGCTGTGGCAGGATCACGTCTATCTGGCACAGGCTGGCCCGGCCACGGTCATGGTCACGCACCCGGCCACCGTTGAGATGTTCCCGGTCTACGCCGAACCGCCGCAGGACGCGCTGGGCGACGACAATGCGCCGATGATTGACCTCTACCACACGCGCATCGAGCCAGGCAACGTCATTCTGCTGCTGGAGAGCGACTGGGCCACGCAGGCCGGCCTGGAAGCGCTGGCCAGCGCGGCCACAGCCCCCAGGCTCACCACCATCACCGATTACCTGGTGCAACTAGCCGAAGATGCGCACCTGACGGCCCTGATCGTCATGGTCAAAGAGAGCGCCAGTACAGCAGCCCCGTCGCCGGGACGCACCCAGCCGACTACAGCAGCGCCAGCAACCAGCAGCAAGGCAGCAGCGACGACAGAACGCCCTCTTGTCATCCCCCTGGTGACAGACGATGAGGAAAGCAGCAACGCCGATTGGGCCGATGAAGATGCCTGGTGGGAGGATGCCGAGTTGGCTGCGCCCACCGTGACCGCGCCGCCGACCGCCGCGCCGCGCCAACCGAGCCGCACCGACGCGCGTCAGCCGGGTGGCAGCAACCTCATAGAAGCCGGGCGCACGCTCATCAAACGCGTCCTGCCGGATACCCCCGGCAAGAGCGGCGCCACGCGGCCCCCCACCGGCGCTATGGCGCCCGCTCCCAAGACCAGTGCAGCACCGGCGGCCGCGGCGCGTCCACCACGCCCGCGTCCGCCCGCCCAACCCGCCTCGCGTTCGCGGCTGCCGTTGATCCTGGCGATTGCTATTCCGATCATCATCCTGACGATCGTCGCGGTGATGTATGTGCTGCGCGCGCGTGATCGCGAACAGCGCTTCCAATCGCTGCTGGACGAAGCGCAGACAACCATCGCGGCCGTGGCGTCGCTGGATGAAACGCAGGCGCGTGCCCAGCTCACCACCGCCCAGACGAAGATCACCGATGCACTGGCCCTCAAGCCGGGCAACTTAGAGGCGCAAGATGTGCAGGGGCGTGTCCGGGCCGAACTGGATCGCGTCAATCGGGTCGTGCCGCTCTACCTGGTGGCGCCGCTGAAGGAATTCGAGGGCACCGGGCGCGAGTTGGCACGCGTGCTGGTGGATGGAGCCGATATTTTCATCCTCGACCGCGGGCGCGACACCGTGGAGCGTTATCGGCTCAACCAACAGGGCGACGGTCTGCAGCCCAATGACGGCGGCCCGCTCGTGACGCGAGGACAGTCGGTTGGCTCACTCGTCGTCGGTGAATTGATTGACATGGTGTGGGCGCCGCCGGTTGGCCCGCGCACCGATTCAACCCTACTCGTGCTGGATGCCACCGGTATGCTGTATGAATTCCGTGCGCCGTGGGAACTGAAGGCGCGACCGGTGGCCATGCGCGATATGTGGAAAGGCCCGCGCCTGACTGCCAGCTACGCGGGCAATTTCTATGTGCTCGATAGCACCCTCCAGCAGGTTCTCAAGTATCGCCCAGGCGCTGACCTGGCCTACGATTCGGCGCCAGAGCAATACTTCCCGCCGACAACACCGATTGACCTGACCGGCGCCGTAGACATGGGTATTGATGGCAACGTCTGGATTTTGCTCGCCAATGGCAGCGTGCAAAAATTCCGCAGCGGTCAGGCCGAACCATTCTCGCTGCAGGGTCTCCCCGACCCGCTGCAAGAGCCGGTTGGGCTATTCGTTGGCATTGACGGCGGCGTGGAGGTGAGCAACCTCTACGTGGGCGCAGCCGGCAACGGCGGCATCTTCCAGTTCGACAAGAACGGCGTCTACACGCGCCAATTCCGCGAGGCGGACGGACAAAAACTGCGCGGCTTACGCAGCCTGTTCGTGGATGAGCCAGGCGCGCGTTTCTTCCTGCTGACCAGCACCGCGCTCTATCGGGCGGACATTCCGCGCTAGGCGCATTCCCGTGACTGTACCCGGAATCGAGGCTTCAGCCGGTCTGCCACAGGGTTCTCAAGTGCCCAATAACCGGCTAAAACCTTCATTCCAGATGTCTCCAGATGTCTTCAGCAACCACATTTGGAATTCCTGACGGCCATTTGGGTACCTTGTGCGTGTGTGCTATAATCGCCGCCATGAGTTCGACATCGAAAACGATCAATAGCCTGAGTACGATGCGTCCGCGGCCTGTGGCTGCCCCACGTAGTTCACGGTGGGCCAGCTTGGTGCTGACTGTGCTCCTGGCCGCTTTCCTGTTCACGTTTGTTTACGCTGGCTTCCTACTCTTCCACTGGGCACGCGAGGTGATTGCCCAAACCTCCCAGCTGCCGGCCATCACCTTCAGCAATCTGCCGCTACCGGGACAAAATGGCGCATCCAGCGCGTCGGATCCGGTGCAGACACCCAGCCCCGACGAACCGGCGTCTGTCGTGCAGCCGGCGCCAACCTGGGATGTCTCGCGACTTGAACGCGTCAACATCCTGATCCTGGGCGTGGATCAACGCCCTTCCCAGACCATTCCCGGCCTGACCGATAGCATGATGCTGATCACCATTGACCCTGCGCACGGTCAGGTTGGCATGCTCTCGATTCCCCGCGACACCTGGGTCAAGATTCCCGGCTACGAGATCTACAACAAGATCAATACCGCGCACCGCATCGGTGATCTCAAGGACTATCCCGGCGGCGGGCCGGCGCTGGCCAAGCAAACGGTCAGCGAACTGATCGGTTACCCGGTTCATTACTATGTGCGCCTCAACTTCGAAGGCTTCCGCGAGATCATTGATTACGTCGGTGGCCTTGACATTGATGTACCGCGTGATCTGAACGATCCAACCTATCCCAGTGACGACTACGGGTTCGATCCGCTGTTCATCCCCAAGGGGTTGCAGCACATGGATGGCACCCTGGCCCTGAAATACGCGCGCACGCGCCACGTTGATAACGACTTTGGCCGCGCCCGGCGCCAGCAGCAGGTGATCCTGGCCCTCAAGAACAAGATTCTCAGCCAGGGCATGCTGCCCACCCTTATCCGCAATCTGCCCGGCCTGGTGCGCTCCCTGGCCCAATCGGTGCAGACCGACCTTCCGCTCGATCGTCTGCTGGCCCTGGCCGAGTTGGGGCGCCAGGTGGACTTCGATCAGATCGAGCAGGCTGTCATTGATTGCTCCCTGGGCGAATGCACCTATTCGGAAGCTGGTGCGTGGATTCTCATCCCCGATCGCGACAAGATTCGCGCGGTGGTGGATCGCCTGTTCGCCACGCCAATCGTGATGCCGGAAGGGACGCCGCCCCCGCTCGCCGGCGGTCAACCCATCACCGGCACGACGGCGCCCACCACAACCGTCACCCTCGATCGTCAACGCCTGACGACCGAAAATGCCAGGATCATCCTCCTGAACGGCACCGAAACGCCCGGCCTGGCGCGCCGCACAGCCACCTGGCTGCAATCGCTCGGCTTCGTGGTTGAGCAACTGGGCGACGCCGATGTTTCGACCTACGCACGCGCCACCCTGATGACCTACACCGATAAGCGTTACACCCTGGGGCAACTGGCAACCATCTTCAACGTCACCGCCTCCGAAGTGCGCAATCCACCGCCTGACCAGGCCAACCTGGACATTCGGCTCGTACTCGGTGCAGAAACCCTGGAAATTCTAGCCAAAGCTGGCGTCAAGTAAGGATACTGAGTGGAGACCGGAGATTAGAGATCGGAGATCAGGTGCGTGAAAGACGAATGATGTGCGGGCCAGAGTCTGCGGCTCACACTTTCGCTCACCGATTTCAGCCACCGATTGAAATCGGCGGCTGAAATAGCGAAAACCTGCTGAAGCAGGTTCGAAATGCCGTCCACAACCCGCTTCAGCGGGTTTCCAGGGGTATCAGGCGTCGAATTCATCCGATGCCGGGGACAGGCTGAGTAGTGACGCGTTTTCGCAGAAAATCGCCAGCATTCCCGGCGTTTTCACAAAAGATCGTCCTCGTTCAGCATTCCTCTCTGAGTTCTCTGATCTCTGCCCTCTGATCTCTCAGCAGTTCCAAATGTAGCACACATTCAACCACAAAGCACAGAGAACACAAAGAAACGGCAGATCAGACGCAAATCGGCAACCTCTCTGCGTTCTTTGTGATCTCTGTGGTTAAAAACCAGGCTACATTTGGAACTGCTGCTGATCTCTGCCCTCTGCTCTCTGCTCTCTGCTCTCTGCTCTCTGCTCTCTGATCTCTGCTCTCTGATCTCTGATCTCTGCTCTCTCTGCCCTATGACCCCAATCATAGCATCGCCGTCTCCGTGTCGCTATAATCGGTGACGAGGGAGGGGGTTATGTATCGCCATATTCTAGTACCGCTCGATGGCTCTGCATTTGCCGAGCAGGCGCTGCCACACGTCCAGGCGCTGGTTGCGGCCAGCCCTGAACCGGTTGATGTCTATCTGCTGTCGGTCGCGCCCTTGCTGCAGGACCGCTCCGTCACGATGGTCAGCCTTTACCCATTCTACATTTCACAAGACCACCTGGACATGGCGCGACGTGAGCTGGAACAACTGGAGCTCGATCTGCGCGCGTACCTGACACAGGTGGCCGCGCAGATCAATGACTGGGGCGCCCCTTGCCATGTTGATGTCCGCTACGGCCATCCGGCCGAAGAAGTTCTGGCCCTGGCGGCCGCTGTTCAAGCCGACTTAATCGTTATGTCAACCCACGGCCGTTCTGGCATCAACCGTTGGGTCTTCGGCAGCGTCGCCGATAAGCTGCTGCGCCAGGCCACGGTGCCGGTTCTGCTCATCCGCGCGTGAGATCACGGGCCCCCTGGCCCCCAAGTATGGGGGAACTGGTTCTGCTCATCCGCGCGCGTGAGATCACGGCCATGCCGCCGGCCTGAGCCAGCGATTGGAACGATCAGACTGTATGCAACTACACGAAATTCTCCGTATCCTCAACGGCCGCATTGTCAACAACACCGACAACCCAGAGCTGGAGTTGACCTCTGGCGGGGCCGCCGACCTGATGAGCGACGTCCTGGCCTTCACCACGGACGGCAACAGCCTGCTGTTCACCGGGCTGACCAACCAGCAGGTGGTGCGCACGGCTGAAATGGCCAACGTTGGCGCCATCGTCTTCGTGCGCGGCAAGCAGCCGCCGTCAGCCACGATCGAGCTGGCCGACGAGCTACACATTCCGCTCATCGCGTGCGACTATAGCATGTACCAGGCCTGCGGTCTCCTCTATCAGGCGGGATTGCCCAACAACCGCCTGGCCGACTTTCGACCTGAGCAGCCGTGATGACAAACGCAGCCGTCACGACTATCACCGCCCCAGAACGGGACGAACTGACCCGCGTGCAGGAACTGGTCTATGAGCTGCGCGTGCAGGAGGTGATGACCGCCACGCCGATCACCGTGACCCCGGACACGCCCCTGGCCGAGTTGATGGAGATCATGCGCACACGGCGCATCTCCGGCACGCCGGTGGTGGACCCCGCGGATGGGCGCCTGCTCGGCATCATCAGCATCCAGGACCTGATCAAAGCATTGGCAAACCAGCGCGCCGATGACCGGGTGGCCGATCACATGACGCCGACGGTGATGGCGGTGCGCACCGATGACCGGGCCGTCAAGGCGGTCAATTTATTCGCCCAACATGGTTATGGTCGCCTGCCGGTGCTGGACGACGCCGGCAGCCTGGTTGGCATCGTCACCGCCAGCGACATCACGCGCGGGCTGCTGCGCACCCTCAACCGCCGCCTCCAGGCCGAGGAGATGCGCCGCTACCGCGCCAGCCACATCTTCGATGACATTGTGTCGGATGAGACCAGCCTGCTGCTACGCTATCAGGTGGCTCCACGTGATTTTACGCGCGGGGGCGAGGCGTCCAGCAAGGTCAAGCGTGCGCTGGAACGCCTGGGCGCCAATCCGGCCCTGGTGCGGCGCCTGGCAATCACCGCCTACGAGGCCGAGCTGAACCTGGTCATCCACGCCACCCACGGCGGTGAGCTGCGTGTCGAGATCAGCCCCCATCGCATCACCCTCAGCACCGCGGACGACGGCCCTGGCATTGCCGATATCGAGATGGCCTTTGCACCCGGCTTTACCACGGCGCTGGATTGGGTGCGCGAGTTGGGCTTTGGCGCCGGCATGGGGCTGACCAACATCAAGCGCTACAGTGACTCGGTCGAGATGGACTCAGCCCTGGGACGCGGCACCACCTTGCGCGCCGTTTTCCTCGTCGGCAACCACACGTAGCCCCTGGTTTTGCGAGATATGACGGAGAGATCAGATGCAATTGCAGGAAATCGCAGATGCACTCAAACTAACCCTGATGACCCCCACGACTTCGCTGGACCGCCCGGTGCTCAGCGGCTATGCGGCCGACCTGTTGAGCTGCGTGATGGCGGCCGCAAAAGCGGGCGCCTTGTGGGTTACGCTGCAGGCGCACCCCAATGTGGTTGCGGTGGCCAGCCTGCTCAACCTGGCCGGCGTCATCATCACCGAGGGCGCGACCATCAGCGCCGAAACCCTGGCCCGCGCCGAACAGGAGAATGTCCCCCTGTTCAGCACCCCGGCCGGCACATTCACGGTGGTGGGGCAGTTGGCGGGCATGGGGGTGAGGGGGGAGTGAGAGCGGAGACCAGCCAACTCCCGTCTTCCACGTACCCGATCTCTGATCTCGGATCTCTGATCTTCGATTGGGGGTCTGAGGGGCGCTGGGTTCGCTGTGATTTGCATCTGCACACGGTGCTGTCGCCCTGCGCGGAGGTGGAGATGATCCCGCCGCTGATCGTGCGCCGGGCGTTGGCGCTGGGGCTGGACTTGATCGCAGTGACCGATCATAACGCCACGCACAACGTCGAGGCGGTGCAGCGGGCCGCGGCCGGCACGCCGCTGACGGTCTGGCCGGGGATGGAGGTGCAGACGCGGGAGGAGGTTCACCTGCTCTGCCTGTTCGACAATAACGCGGCCGCCTTCGCCTGGCAGGCGCGGGTGGATGCCAGCCTGCCGCCGCTCATGAATGATCCGGAGCATTTCGGCGGGCAGTTCGTGGTGGACGCAACGGGCGAGTTCATCCGTCACCACACGCCCCTTCTGCTCACCTCCACCGCGTTCAGCATCGAGGAGGCGACCGCGCAGGTCAACGCGCTGGGCGGCCTGGTCATTCCCTGCCATGTGGATCGCCCCAGTTTCAGCCTGCTTGCCAACCTGGGCTTCGTGCCGCCCGATCTCGCCGCGCCGGCGCTCGAAATCTCCGCCCGTCTGACCCCGGCGCAGGCGCGAGCGCAATTCCCCATGCTGGGCGCCTGGCCCCTGGTGCAAAACGGCGACGCGCACCGCCTGAACGAAATGATCGGACGCACACGGGTTCGCCTGACCGCGCTCACCATCCCGGAACTGGCCGCGGCGCTGCGCTGCCCGGCGCGGCTTGCCATTGACATTGGTTGAGGTTTGTGCCAAATTGCACAAATTGACTTGAGGATATGACTTTTGTCATAGGGTGCGGCCGGTCGCCGCGCTATAATCGCAGCGTGTCAACATGGACCGGCAGGCTGCCCTGCACGATCAGAAAACGATTGATCTTGATTGGAGAGGAATGCCCACATGGCACAGCCATCCGTTGATTTGAGCCTGTTAGAACCGATTTTGGCCGAATACGCCGATCAGAAAGGCGCGCTCATCCCCATTTTGCAGCATGCGCAGGATGAATACGGCTATTTGCCCGCGCCGGTGCTGGACGTCATCTCCGAGCGCACCGGCACGCCGTTGAGCAAGATCTACGGCGTCGCCACGTTCTATTCGCAGTTCTATTTGCACCCCCGTGGGCGTCACATCGTGCGCGTGTGCGACGGCACCGCCTGCCACGTCAAAGGCGCGGCCAGGATCATTGACGAACTGGGCAACACCCTCAAGATCATCCCCAGCCAAACCACCGACGATTTCCGGGTCACATTCGAGGTGGTCTATTGCCTCGGCTCCTGCGGCCTGGCGCCGGTGGCCGTGGTGGATGAGCGGGTGGTGGGCCGCCTGACCCCTGCGCAGATGGTCAAACAAGTGCAGGGATTGGCGTAGCGCAAGCTGGCAGCTTACGCCACATATAGAGATCAACCACTGTGCGCGAACTATCTTTGCACATCCTGGACCTGGTGCAAAACGCTCGTGAGGCGGGCGCCAGCCGGGTCAGCGTGACGATCGAAGAGAGGTGCGCGGCCGACCGCATGACGATTTGCATCGCGGATAACGGCCGGGGCATGGACGCCGCCACGATCGGGCGAGTGACCGACCCGTTCTTCACGACGCGGCGCACGCGTCACGTGGGGCTGGGACTTCCGCTGGCGGCGGCGGCCGCGCAGCGGGCCGGCGGCGACCTGGCGATCGTTTCGCAGCCGGGGCAGGGAACGGCCGTCACGCTGACCTTTCAGTTGAGTCATTGGGATCGGGCGCCGTTGGGAGATATGCCGGCCACGCTGCTGGCGGTCCTGTTGGGGAGCGAGGCGTTCGACATGGTGTACACGCACGTCGTGGATGCCAACCGATTTAGCATAGACAGCGCCGAGCTGCGCGGGGAACTGGGAGAGGTTCCCCTGACGCACCCGGCGGTGCAACAGTGGCTGGCCGACTATCTGGCCGAAGGGGAAAGAGCAATCTATGGCAAAGCTGAAGACACTGGAGGATCTGAAGCGCATCCGTGAGGAGGCGCAGCAGACCTTGAAGATACGCCTGGACACCGGCACGACGATTACGGTGGGCATGGGCACCTGCGGCATCGCGGCCGGCGCGCGCGACACCATGCGCGCCATCCTGGACGAGTTGGCCGGTCGCGACATAGATGCGCACGTCGCCACGGTGGGCTGCATTGGCATGTGCGCCCGTGAGCCGTTGGTGGACATTCAGCAGGCCAACCAGCCGCGCGTTACGTATGGCAATGTGCTGCCGGCCATGGTGCCCCGGCTGATCGAGGAGCATCTGATCAAGGGCGCGGTCATCGAGGAGTGGGTCGTGGGCCGCATCGAACCGGCTGTGCAAGGTTAAGCATCGGGAAAATACATTGTTTTCTGGCGTAACTTTCGCGCAACCAGGGGCCCAAATGGCTCTCAGGTGTGCGCCATGGCACATGGTGAAAGTTGAGAAGGAGTCCGTTGCCTTGAGATCGTTACCTTCCCCGTTCGTTTGTCAGCCTGGCAGGCGTTCAGCGCAGAGGCGTGGCGGCGTGCGGCTACTGGTCGCCATGCACCTGCTGGTCATCGCCAGTCTGCTGTTTTCAACGACAGCGGCGGCGATGCCACTGAGCAAGCCTGGCTCGCGCGCGGTTGACGCGACGCAGCGGACTTTGGCGCGCACACGGCCATCGGCAACAGACACGAACCAGCTACAGCCGTTCTTGAGCCTGGCGGCCACGGTCAGTCCGGAGGCGGCCGCGGCCGGGGAGCGGGTGCTGCTGCGTTGGGAGGTGATGAATCTCGACCGCCAGGTGGTGGAGGGTATCACGTTTCAGGCGGATCTGCCTGACGGGTTGCTGGTGACGCCGGCCGAAGTACCGCCTCCCCTGGTGTACGATGCAGCCACCCGCCGCCTGACCTGGGTCATCTCCGCATTGCCGGCGGGCGACGCCTATGCGGCGACCGTGCCCGCGCGGCTGAGCGGTCGGCGGGTGGGGGATGTGGTGACGGTGCGGGCAGAACTGCGCCTGGCTGACGGACGGTCAGCCGCCAGCGCCGAGGCCGGGGTGCATGTGCTGCCCCCGGCCGCGCAGGCCACGCGTATCGGGCCGGAGGGCGGCAGTGTAACGTGGAGGAGGGGCGGGTTACGCTGACCTTTGCGCCCGGTGCAGTGGCGGAAACGGTGATGGTGTGGGCGCGGTCGTTGGGACGACCGGTCAATGCGCCGGGAAATGTGCAGCGCAGCCATGAGTTCGTGGTGCGCGGGCGGAGCGGCGACGAGATCCACACCTTCAGCCAGCCAGTGACCTTGACCGTGTACTACCCGGAGGGCGAGCCGGTCGGCGGGCGCTTGTTCGTGGCCGCGGCGGACACGGGCGCATGGGAGATGCTGCCGACGACCTGGGATGCCATGGAAGGAGCCTTGGTGGCTGTTGTGCCGCACCTATCGCAGACGGCGGAAGGCAACAACTTCGCCCCTGAGATCATGCCCAGTCTGCGCGGCTGGCAGAACGACCTGTTCAGCGGCTCAGCCAGCTACGATTACCCGCTCAGTCTGCCACCGGGGCGGGGTGGGCTGACGCCGGACGTGGCGCTGCAGTTCAACAGTCGCAGCCGGTCGGAAGATGGCGGCCACAGTTCGGTCGTGGGTGCGGGCTGGAAGCTGAGCGCGGACAGCTTCATCTACGGTACACCGTGGTTGATGGGCAGTGCGCCGAACACCTGGCGTGTGGCGGGCGCGGCATTTAGCGAGGCAGGCTCCGGCGGCGCGGTACCTGGAAGGAAGCGCCCACATGGCGCATCCTGTACGCTGGCACAGGGGCGGATGCCTATGCGCCGGATGGCACGCGCTATCACTTCGAGCGTGCGCTGAGTGACTGGTTTTGCAGCGGCACAACCTGGCAGCAGCGCGGCGACAAGTGGGCGCTGCAGTATGTGCTGGACCCGGTGGGCAACCGCATCAACTACACATACGATACGGCCCTGCCGGTAGACCCGGTGGATGTCAATAGCCACGCAGGCAACTATGGCGATCGCGTACGCGGCGTGCGCATCAGCTCGCCATGCGCCAACGGCGGCGCAGGCGGCGAGGAGACCGTCACTTACCTGTCGCAGCTGAATCTGGTGCGCATCAGCTACAATCCCAACAACGGGAGCGATCAGAGTGTGATTGACTTCACCTACGCCATCACACGCACCGATGCCGCGCTGAGCGACCCGGCCGACACCGGCGCCTGGGCGCACTACACCACGCGCTTGCTGACCGCGGTGAAGGTGAAGCAGGGGGACAGCTTGGTCGCGGCCTACAAGCTGGGGTATGATTTCTTCGACGACGGCGTGGCCGACCGGCGTCTGTACGCCTTGCGCAGCATTCAGCGTTGCAGCGACGATGCTCTGAGCAATTGCCTGCCGGCGACGACTTTCAGCAACACACGTAGCCAGGTGCAGCAGATGAACAACGGCTACGGGGGCAGCGTGCGCCTGGGGTATGGAGCAGACAACGTCATTGCCACCCGCACCGTCACCGACACCGTGACAGGGCAGGCGAACACCTGGAGCTACAGCTACGTCGGCAAGATTGACGCCGCGGGTTATCGCTATGTCACGGAGACACTGCCCTCCAGCCTGGGAACCGGCCATTGGGCCAGTTATCAGTATCAGGATGCGAGTGCCGGCGAGGGGTTCCGCGGCAAGGAGATTCGGCAGATAGGCACGAGCGGGAACCAGAAGCAGACGGAGCGGGTGCGCACCTGGAGCGGAACCACGGTGGGCGTCTATGGCGGCGCGCAGTTCGTTTACCTGGGCCATGAACTGCAAACGACCTACGACAAGGACGGGGCCAACCCCGTGACGCGCAAGACCGAGTACCTCTACGAGCCTGACCACCAGGGCAATGTGCAAGCCGGCAATTTGACGCGGATCAAGGAGTACAGCGACAGCACGACGCTCTATCGCAGCACGGAGCGCTGGTATTATCCCAAAGTGGACACCGGCGCCGGCAAGTACATCGTGAACCGGCTGGGTCAGGAGAAGCTGTGGGACGCGGGCAATGTGTGCCGGGGCCAGACGCGACGCATCTACGATACCACTGGCTTCGACCAACACCAGGCGCCGCCTACGCAGGGTCTTCTGAGGGAGGTTTGGCAGGCGAAGGTGTGCGCCAGCGCCAGCGCGAGTGATTGGCTGCGGCCGGCGCTCTACGGCTATGATGCGGCGACGGGCAACCTGGTCAGCGAAACCGCAGCCAACGGCACGGTTGCCAGCACCAGTTACGATACCACCTTCGCCACCTATGCGACGAGCGTGACCGTGATGCCGACTGCGAGCCTGGGCGGGATGACTTTGACCACCAGCTATGCCTACTACGGCATCAACGCCGAGGCAGGTGGCGTGGGGCTGAAGGGCCAGTTGCAGAAGGAGACCGACGCCAACGGGGCGGCGATGCGCTACACCTATGATGCGTTCGGGCGTGTGGCCAGCCTGCGTCGGCCCAACGTGACTTTCAGCGAGGGCGCCAGCGAGCGTTACACCTACACCGATATGGCCGGCGTTAACCAGCCGTTCAAGATCGAGCATTGGCTGCGCGACGACGGTCCGGGCGACGGTCTGCGTTACGACTACAACTTCTACGATGGCCTGGGGCAGGCGCTGCAGGTGGAGGCGGAAGGAGAGGCGTCGAGCGTGGTCAGCTCACGCTACAACGCGCTGGGGCTGGTGGTGCAGCAGAGCGTGCCCTACACCCTGACCGTTGGGCTGGGGACCTACGAGCCGGTGAGCAACTGGGGTAGCCTGGTCAGCACGCAAACCGCCTATGACGGGTTAGGGCGGGTGATCCAGGTGGTGCAGGCGGACGGCACGACGATGCGCACCTACTACCATAAGCGGCAGACGGCCGTGATTGATGCGGCGAACCATCAGGCGATCTCGGAGAGCGATGCTTTTGGGCGGCTGGTGAGCGTCAAGCAGTACGATCTGACATTGGCAGCAGGGGCTGCGCCGAATTGGGGTGCGACGGTCTACGGGCAGGCCAGCTATAGCTACGACGTGGCCGACCGGCTGACGCAGATGACCGGGCCGGACGGGGCGGTGACGACGATCGGGTACGATCTACTGGGGCGCAAGACGAGCATGAGCGACCCGGACATGGGCGCATGGAGCTATGCGTACGATGGGGCAGGCAACCTCAAGCGGCAGGCGGATGCGCGGGGGCAACAGATTTGCTTCTACTACGACTCGCACAACCGGCTGGTGGGCAAGCACTACCGCAACGATCAGAGTTGCCCTGCAACAAAGCCAGCGACCTATGGAACGAACGGCTTGCTGGTCGCATATCTCTACGACGGGGGCACGAATGGGCTGGGGCGGCGGACGCAGGCTGATATCTACAATGCGGGCGGTGCGCTCAACAACCGCGTGGCCTGGACCTATGACGCCCGCGGGCGGGTGACGCAGGAAAGCCGGGTCATCAACGGCACGGGCGGCGGCACGTTCGTGACGCAGTGGGGGTATGACTCGGCGGATCGGCCGATGTGGCAGAAATACCCGGGCGGCAACGGCGGGCAGATCGGCGAGCAGGTCAGCTTCACCTACACCGCCCAGGGACTGCTGAACACGGTTATCGGCAGCGCTACTTACGTCGGGGGCGCCGACTACAATGCGCTGGGGCAGGTGACGCAACGGCGGCTGGGCAGCACGACGGGCATCGTCAAGCAGAGCTACACCTACACTGCGGCCGAGAACTTCCGCCTGGTGACGTCGAAGGCTGGCAACGCCGATCCCTACACCAATCTGCAGAACATCAGTTATACCTACGATGATGTCGGCAACGTGCTCACGATCGCCGATGCCGCGGCCTATGGCGGCAGCCAGACGCAGAAGTTCACGTATGATACACTGGATCGCTTGAGCACAGCCTGGGCCAAGCGGCGGCACCGCCATCAGTGACGGCTACACCTACGCCAGCGCAGCTATGCCTTCGACAACGCCGGGAACATCACCACCTGGTCAGGGGCGCGTTCACCTACCAGAACGCGGCGCACAAGCACGCCCTGACGCACGTCGGCGGCGTGCAGAAGTATTGGTACGACGCCAACGGCAACGCCACGCGGCGCATCAGCGGCAGCCAGGACGTGACTCTGACCTACGACGCTGAGAACCGGCTGACGGCGATGAGCGGCGGCGTGACCTCCAGCTACGTCTATGATGGGGACGGCAACCGGGTCAAAGAGACCATCGGCGGCGTCACGCGGGTCTTCGTGGGCAACACTTACGAAGTAGACAACGGGACGGTCAAGAAGTATTACTATGCGGGCAATGTGCGCGTGGCCGAGAGCAGCGGCGGCACGCTCTACTATCTGCTGGGCGACCATCTCGGTTCGACTGCGTTGACACTGGACAGCAGCGGCAACCGGCTCAACACGAACACGGAGCTGCGCTATTATCCCTGGGGCGGGGGACGTCACGTCGTTGGTACAACGCCGACGTCGTTCAATTTCACGGGTCAGCGCAAGGATGGCGGCAGCGGTTTGCTGTTCTACAACACCCGGTGGTATGATCCGACCGTCGGGCGGTTCATTCAGGCCGATACGATCGTGTCTAATCCGGGAGATCCGCAAAATCTCAACAGGTACGCCTACGCGGCCAATAATCCTCTACGTTTCGTGGATCCCTCAGGCCACCGAGAATGTGAAGACGCGGATTGTCGAAAAACATGGCCCCCCCCCCCCAATCCTCTAACCACTGCCGTTTGGGATCCCACAAATGCCGCGCCACCACCCCCCCCAAAAACCCCCCCCCCCCGCCCCCCCCCCCCCCCCCCCCCCCCCCCCCCCCCCCCCCCCCCCCCCCCCCCCCCCCCCCCCCCCCCCCCCCGCCCCGCGGGCCCGCCGGGGCGCCCCCCCCCCCCCCCCCCCCCCCCCCCCGGGGGGCCCCCGGGCGACCCGGGAAAAAAATAAAACCCCCCCCCCCCCCCCCCCCCCCCCCCCGGGCCCCCCCAAAAACACGGTAACCCCCTCCCCGCCCGCCCGGGCCCCCCCCCCCCCCAAAAAAAGAAGGGGGGCGCGGGGCGGGAGAAAAACCCCCCCCGCGGGCCCCCGCCGCGACCCCCCCCCCCCCCCCCGACATGGGGGGGGGGGGGGGCCCCCCCCCCGGCCCCCCCCCCCCCCCGGCGACAACCCACCAAAAAATCCGTTTGGGGGGAAACCCGACGGTAATGTATTGATCGTTACTCCACTCGACACAGGATACGGTTTGTCCGCTAATCAAATAGACATCTATATGGGGATTGACTTTGAGCAACCAGACTGGATTTGGGGATCGAATGCGCATCCTCAAGCCTATATCGTACCATAGCCGTGATGGCCAAGTGAACGAAGGGATCTATATGTGAACATGCGATTTTCCGTATCTGACTGGCAGTTCAGCCGCTGGCTACTGCTTCTTACTACGATCTTGCTCATGGGGGCATGTGTTCCCTCTACACCACCGCCAGCGTTAACATCGTCTTCTGGTCGACCCACAGAGACGCCGACTGCCGCTGGCCGGGATACCCAAGCGCCAACCATTGCGCCCGCCACCCCAACAAAGGCGGCTTCCGTCACACCGACGAGCGATCTTGCTCTCTCTATCGCCACGCCATCTCTAGCGCCATTGAGTGGTCGTTTCGTATTTGAACATGGTGGTAATCTGTCTATTGTCAATGCAAGCTGTGTGCAGCGAGCAGGTACCTGTGAACGCGAGAGTGTCCGGTTAACAAACGTTCCAGACGGATTTGAGGTTGCTGGCTCTTGGGATCTGACAGCTTCTCCGGATGGTAATAAAATAGCCTTTGTTTACAGGAAATACGACACCACAACAACATTGGAAACGGGAGACATCTACGTCCTGGACATTGCAGAGTGCGTAGCGATTGAGGGGGGGTGCCCACCGGAACGTTTCGTGCGTCTCACCACAGACCCAGGCAAGGATTCTTCTCCCGCTTGGTCGCTGGAAGGCGACAAAATCATTTTTACGCGCCAGGATCTTGGGCCCTACAGCTATGGTAGACACTTGTTGTACGAGATGAAGCCAGATGGATCTCAGCAACAATTGTTGATGAGCGAAGCGCGACAGCATGACTTAGGGCCACACCAGGTTTCGTGGTCCCCAGATGGCACCCGGCTGGTTATGTCAGCGTATGGTGATACAAGGCTGCCAGTGATCTTTGTCTTGCGCCTGAGTGATTTTCAGTTACAGCAAATCACCCATCTGCCAAGCGAACCTGACGAGGGACAACACTCTCGGCCGCGTTGGTCGCCGCGCGGAGATAAGATTGTATTTGAAGGTGACCAGTTCTTCGATTTTGGCGGTTACCTCATCAATCCTGACGGTACTGGTTTGACTCGCCTACCCCTGGATAATGGACCTACCAGGTTCGCCTGGTCACCAGATGCGAGCAAGTTTATCTACGCAGGTTCGTGTAAACCGAACGGGACGTGTTTGTTTCTGGCCAACGCGGACGGTAGCGAGCCGCAACAACTGACGCAGCACTGGGCACCAACAGCAACGCTGTGGCTGCCCTGACCTTGCTGGGGCACTAGTACGACACCAACGCCTGCCCTGAGCGCAGTCGAAGGGGCAACGCCACGCGGCGAAGTGGGTGGTGGGACGCATCGAGCCGGCCGTGCAAGGTTAGGGGCCGTCATACAATAGGTGTTGCAGGTCCCACGCTTGCCCACGGGGCACAGATGAAATGCTTATTTCATGACGGCCCCTTAGCATTCGTTTTTGATCTATTTCGGGCGTCACCAGAGGCCCAAGTCGCTCTCAGGTGTGCGCGATGGCATCATGTTGAAAGTCGAGAAGGAGTCCGTTGCCTTGAGATCGTTACCTTCCCCGTTCGTTTGTCAGCCTGGCAGGCGTTCAGCGCAGAGGCGTGGCGGCGCGCGACTGCTGGTCGCCATGCATCTGCTGGTCATCGGCAGTCTGCTGTTTTCAACGACAGCGGCGGCGATGCCACTGAGCAAGCCTGGCTCGCGCGCGGCTGACGCGACGCAGCGGACTTTGGCGCGGCCACGGCCATCGGTCACCGACACGAATCAGCCACAGCCGTTCTTGAGCCTGGCGAGCTTGCAGGCTGGCAACGCCGATCCCTACACCAATCTGCAGAACATCAGCTACACCTACGACGACGTGGGCAACGTGCTGAAGATCAGCGATGCGGCGGCCTATGGCGGGAGCCAGACGCAGAGCTTCAGCTACGACACCCTGGATCGGCTGAGCACAGCCCAGGCCAGCGGCTCGACCACCTACGGCGGCTACACTCAACGCAGCTATGCCTACAGCAATGCGGGCAACATCACGAGCTTCGAGGGCGCGGCCTTGACCTACCAGAACAGTGCGCACAAGCACGCGGTGACCCACATCGGCGGGGTGCAGAAGTATTGGTACGACGCCAACGGCAACGCGACGCGGCGTATCAACGGCAGCCAGGACGTGACTCTGACCTACGATGCTGAGAACCGGCTGACCGGCATGAGCGGCGGCGTCACCGCCAGCTACGTGTACGACGGCGATAGCAACCGTGTCAAGGAGACCATTGGCGGCGCGACTGTGGGCGACACGACGGAGTACGATCGGCTGGCGGCTGGGCTGCGACAGTGGATGGCGCGAGGCGCCGCGGGCGCCACCACCCTCGATGCCCTGGAGAATGCGTTGAGAGAAGCTGGTGCAATTCCATGAGAGAGCGGGCAAGAATCCAGTTTCGCGGTGAAAGCGAGGCGTTCGAGACTGCATGGAGGAGAAAACACAATGACTGAGTTACCACCAATCCAGGAGATCGTTGAGCGGGCGATTCGATTTGAAGAGGAGTCGGTGCAGCTTTACACCAACGCGGCGCTGGTGGCGCGTAACGGCCATGTCAAGGCGCGGTTGGAGGAACTGGCGGCCGAGGAACGCAGCCATGTCGAAAAGCTGGAGAGTCTGCGCACCACCAACATCCGCTGGGCCATCCGGCGCAGCCGCAGTGAACGCGGCAACATTCCCGACCTCAAGCTGGCCGAAACCCTGGCGCCGCGGCAGTTGGGGCCTGATGCCGATACGCAGGATGTGATGGTGGTGGCGATGCAGCGTGAGAAGGCCGCGGCCGAGTTCTACCAGGCGATGGCGAAACTCGTGGATGACCCCCTTGCGCGCGGCCTGTTCGAAATGCTCGCCAGTGAAGAGATGCAGCACAAGTACAACGTGGAAAGCACGTATGAAAAGGCTGTCTACAAAGCCTTTTGACTATGACCAGGAGCGCCTGAAACCGATGGCAACAAACAATTTTCGAGCCAACATTCTTGTGTGCGGCGGCACCGGCTGCACTGCCTCCAACGCGCACGAGCTGGTAGACAACTTGCAGGCCGAAATCGCCCGCCAGGGCCTGGCGCGTGAGATCGAGGTGGTACCCACGGGCTGCCGCGGCTTTTGCGCCATGGGCCCGGTGATGATGATCTACCCTGAAGGCATCTTCTACACGCAGGTGCAGCCGGCCGATGTGCCAGAGCTGGTGGAAGAGACCTTGCTCAAGGGACGCGTGGTCGAACGCCTGACCTACCATGAGCCGAAGGACCAGGCCGCGCTGCCCTTCTACAAGGACATTCCATTCTACGGCAAACAACTCCGCATCGCCCTGCGCAACTGCGGCATGATTGACCCCGACAGCATCGAGGAGTACATTGCGCGCGGCGGCTATGAGGCGCTGGGCAAAGCGTTGACCAGCATGAGCCAGGAAGATGTGCTGCGCGAGATGAAGGACAGCGGCTTGCGCGGGCGCGGCGGCGCCGGTTTCCTGGCCGGCCTGAAGTGGGAGTTCTGCTACAAGGCGCCCGGCAATGTCAAATACGTCATCTGCAACGCGGACGAGGGCGACCCCGGCGCGTTCATGGACCGCTCGATCCTGGAGGGCGACCCGCACAGCGTGATCGAAGGCATGATCATCGGCGCGTACGCGATTGGCGCCACGCACGGTTACATCTACTGCCGCGCCGAATATCCGCTGGCGGTCAAGCGCCTCACGCAGGCGATTGCCCAGGCGCATGAGCTGGGCCTGTTAGGCGAACGCATCCTGGAGAGCGATTTCTCCTTCGACATGACCGTGAAAGAGGGCGCGGGCGCGTTCGTCTGCGGCGAGGAGACCGCGCTGATGGCCTCCATCGAGGGACGCCGCGGGGAGCCACGGCCGCGGCCACCGTTCCCGGCCGTCTCCGGCCTGTGGGGCAAGCCCACGAATATCAACAATGTGGAAACGTGGGCCAATGTGCCGCAAATCATCTCCAACGGCGCCAAGTGGTTTGCCAGCATCGGCACCGAGAAGAGTAAGGGGACCAAGGTCTTTGCCCTCACCGGTAAGGTCAACAACACCGGCCTGGTCGAGGTGCCGATGGGCATCACCCTGGGCGAGATCGTCTACGACGTGGGCGGCGGCATTCCCAACGGCAAGAAGTTCAAGGCGGTGCAAACCGGCGGCCCGCTGGGCGGCTGTCTGCCGGCCACGCACCTCAACACGCCGGTGGACTATGACAGCCTGACCGCGGCCGGCGCGACGATGGGGTCGGGCGGCATGATCGTGGTGGACGAAGACACCTGCATGGTGGAGTTCTCCAAGTTCTTCCTGACCTTCTCCGCGGCCGAGAGCTGCGGCAAGTGCATCCCCTGCCGCATCGGCGGCACGCGCATGTTGGAAGTGCTGACCCGCATCACCGAGGGCAAAGGCACGATGGCCGACCTGGAGCTGATCAAGGAGCTGGCAACCGGCATGCGCACCGGTTCGCTGTGCGGTCTGGGCCAACTGACGCCATCGCCGGTGCTGAGCACCATGCGCTACTTCCTGGATGAGTACATCGCGCACATCGAGGAGAAGCGCTGCCCGGCCGGCGCCTGCCAGCCGCTGGTGCGCGCCGGCTGCGTCAACGCCTGCCCCGCGCAGGTGGATACCCCGGCCTACCTGGCCCTGGTCGCGCAGGGACGTTACGCCGAAGGGCTGGAGATTCACCGTGAGTCCAACCCCTTCGCGCTGATCTGCGGCCGCGTCTGCCCGGCCTTCTGCGAACACAAGTGCCGCCGCGGCCAGATTGACACCCCCATCGCCATCCGCATGGTCAAACGCTTCATGGCCGACCAGGAATACGAGCAGCCCTGGACCCCGCCCATCTACCGGCCGCCGCAGCGCAAGCGCATTGCGGTGGTGGGCGCCGGCCCTGGCGGTCTGACGGCTGCGCTGCGCCTGGCCCAGCAGGGCTACCGCGTCAGCGTCTTCGAGGCGCTGCCGCAGCCGGGCGGCATGATGACCTACGGCATCCCCGCCTATCGCCTGCCGCGTGCGCCGCTCTTCTCTGAGATCGAGAACATCAAGCGCGCCGGCGTGGAGATTTACACCAACATGGCCCTGGGCCGTGATTTCAGCCTGGGCGATCTGCAGACGAGCGGGGTCAAGGTTCAGGCGGACACCAGCGCCAGCAACGGCAGCGGCCGCGGCGTCACCACCCTGCCGCCCTTCGACGCGGTTGTCCTGGCCCTGGGCAGCCACAAGAGCCGCAAGCTGCAAATCCCCGGCGAGGACAAGACCGGCGTCTACCACGGCGTGACATTCCTGCGGGAGATTGCGCTGGGTCATGCGCCGGACGTGGCCGGTAAGCGCATCGGCATCGTCGGCGGCGGCGATGTGGCGATTGACGTGGCGCGCTCAGCCTGGCGCCTGGGCGCGGCCGAGGTGCATGTCATCTACCGGCGCACCGAGGAGGACATGCCCGCGCACAAGGAAGAGATCCATGCCGCGCACGCGGAGGGCGTGCAGTTCCATTTTCTGGTCAACCCGGTT
The DNA here is from genome assembly GCF_016704685.1 of Candidatus Amarolinea dominans. Classification (NCBI taxonomy): domain Bacteria; kingdom Bacillati; phylum Chloroflexota; class Caldilineae; order Caldilineales; family Candidatus Amarolineaceae; genus Candidatus Amarolinea; species Candidatus Amarolinea dominans. Next base: position 99,182 of record NZ_JADIZS010000005.1, on the reverse strand, counting down.
TCTGTGCTGGGCGACGGCCAGGTCACCGGGGTGTGCCTGCGGCCGCAGCGGCTGGCCGAGTTCGATGAGGGCGGGCGCCGCCGGCCCAAGGCCATCGAAGGCGCAGACTTCGACCTGGCGTTGGACATGCTGGTGCCGGCCATCGGGCAGACCACCGACTTCGACTGGATGCCTGCGGACGACAGCAGCGTGCAAACCAACTGGAACAGCGTGCTCAAGACTGATGACGCGTTCCAGACCACGCGGCCCGGCGTGTTTGCCTGCGGCGATGCCGTCAGCGGCCCGGCCACGGTCGTCGGCGCGGTGGCGCAGGGCAACCAGGTGGCGCAGGTGGTGGATCACTGGCTGCAAACCGGCCAGGCGGTGCGGCCGATCATCCAGGCGAAGCGCCACGATTTTGCGCAGACGGTCAACCTGGATGATTACACCGACGCCGAGCGCCCGCTGATCCCGTTGATTCCGGTCGCCCGCCGCCTGCAGGGCGACGCCTTCCAGGAAGTGGAGACCGGCTTTGATCTGGCTACTGCGCAGGCTGAAGCGGCCCGCTGCCTGCGCTGCGATTTGGAGTGGCTGCAGCGCATGAAGCTGCCTGTGCCAAAACGTGAGTTCGCTTAGACACAAGGACTGAGGGGCCAGGCTGCCGCCATCTTCAGGACAACGGCAGCCGGCACTGATTTCACATGGAGGTTCGATGCCAACCATTACGCTGACCATTGATGGCCGCGAGGTACGAGTGCCGCAGGGCATCTCTGTCCTCGATGCGGCGCGCAGTGCGGGGATTGACATTCCCGTGCTGTGCCACCATCCGGCCCTGCCCCCGGAGGGCGCATGCCGCCTGTGCATGGTGCAGGTGGAAGGACAGCGCGGCCTGCAGCCGGCCTGCACCTTCCCCGCGGCGCCAGGCATGGTGGTGCAGACCGAAACCCCGCAGGTTGTCGAGTCGCGACGCTTTGCGCTCAACCTGCTCTTGTCCGATCACCCGCTCGACTGCATGACCTGCGACGCGGCCGGCGATTGTCTGCTGCAAGACCTGGCCTATCAGTATGACGTCAAAGAGAGCAGTTTCAAGGGGCGCCAGCACGACTACGCCATTGACCGCTCCAATCCGTTCATCCAGGTGGATCGCAACAAGTGCATCCTCTGCCGGCGCTGCGTGCGAGCCTGCAACGTCATCAACGGCGTGGAGGCGATCAGCGTGGTCTACCGCGGCTTCGATGCCCACATTGCCTTCGGCGCAGACCAGGGTATGCAGGACAGCCCGTGCGAGTTCTGCGGAAGCTGCGTCTCGGTCTGCCCCACGGCCGCGCTGATGCCCAAGGAGGCGATCGGCAAGGGGCGCACCTGGGAGTTCGAAAAGACGGTCACGACCTGCGCGTACTGCGGCGTCGGCTGCCAGTTCGAGGTCAACGTCAAGAACGGCAAGGTCATCAAGGTGACGCCATCCTGGGATGCCGCGGTCAACAAGGGCTGGACATGCGTCAAGGGCCAGTTCGGTTATGATTATGTCAATCACCCACAGCGCCTGACCACCCCGCTGATCCGACGCAACGGGCAGTTGGAGCCGGCCACCTGGGACGAGGCGCTCGACCTGGTCGCCGGCCGCCTGCATCAGATTCGGCAGGAGAGCGGCCCGGACAGCATTGCGGTCCTGGCCTCGGCCAAGGCGACCAACGAAGAGAACTATTTGCTGCAAAAGATGGCGCGGCAGGTCATCGGGACGAACAACGTTGACCACTGCGCCCGCCTCTGACACAGCGCCACTGTGGCCGGTCTGGCCACTTCATTCGGGTCAGGAGCCATGACGAACTCGATCGAGGACGTCGCGACCCAGGCGAAGGCTTACTTCGTCATTGGCTCCAACACGACCGAGCAGCACCCCGTGATTGGGATGCGCCTGCGCCAGGCGGTCAAGCAGCGCGGCGCGAAGCTGATCGTGGCTGATCCGCGCAGCATTCCGCTGACCGACTTCGCCACGCTGCACCTGCGCCAGCGGCCCGGCACCGACATTGCCCTGCTCAACGGGATGATGTATGTGCTGATCAATGAGGAGTTGTACGACAAGGAGTTCGTCAGCCAGCGCACCGAGAACCTCGAGGAGATGAAGGCGGTGGTGATGAAATACCCGCCGGAAGTCGCCAGCCAGATCACCGGCGTGCCCGCGGCGGACATCATCGAGGCGGCGCACATCCTGGCCGCAAACAAGCCGGGCGCGCTGCTCTACGCGATGGGCATTACGCAGCACCGCACCGGCACCCACAATGTGATGTCCTGCGCCAACCTGCAGATGCTGTTGGGCAACATGGGTGTGCCCGGCGGCGGCGTCAACCCGCTGCGTGGGCAGAACAATGTGCAGGGCGCCTGCGATATGGGCGGCCTGCCCAATGTCTACTCCGGCTATCAGCAGGTGGCGGTGGACGATGTGCGCAAGAAGTTCGAAGGCGCCTGGGGCGTGCCTCTGCCGCCCAAGCCCGGCTTGACCGTGGTGGAGATGATGAACGCCGCGGAGCACGGCCAGATACGCGCGATCTACTGCATGGGCGAGAACCCGGTGCTGACCGACCCCGACAGCAACCATGTACGGCGCTGCCTGACCTCGCTCGATCTGCTGGTAGTGCAGGACATCTTCCTGAGCGAGACTGCCGCGCTGGCCGACGTGGTACTGCCGGTTGCAAGCTTCGTGGAGAAGGACGGCACCTTCACCAACACCGAACGCCGCGTGCAGTTGGTGCGGCGCGCGCTGCCTGCCCCGGGGCAAGCGCTGGCCGACTGGGAGGTGGTGATGGCGCTGGCGCAGCGCCTGCTGGCTCTCCGTACCAGCGGCGATGGCAGCGGCCGCCCCGAAGGTTCGCACGCGGGTTGGGAGTACCTCTCCCCGGCCGACATCATGGATGAGATTGCCAGCCTGACCCCCAGCTACGGCGGCATCCATCATTGGCGCCTGCAGAAGGCGGGCCTGCAGTGGCCCTGCCCCAACGACAACCACGCGGGCACTCCGATCCTGCACATGGGCAAGTTCACGCGTGGCCTGGGGCGCTTCAGCGCGGTCGAGCATCTGCCGCCGGCCGAACTGCCCGATGCCGAGTTCCCCCTGACGCTGACCACCGGGCGCCTGCTCTGGCACTATCACACCGGCAGCATGACGCGGCGCAGCAAGGGCCTGAATGCGCAGTCTCCCGAAGGCTTTGTGGACATCAACCCCGAAGACGCGCAGCCCAGCGCTATTCACGATGGCGATTGGGTGCAGGTGATCTCCCGTCGCGGCGAGCTGAAAACGAAGGCACACATCACCGAGGATGTGCCGCCGGGCGTCGTTTTCATGACCTTCCACTTTGCAGAGGCCCCCGTCAATGCCCTGACCAATCCGGTGCTCGACCCCATCGCCAAGATTCCCGAATTCAAGGCGTGTGCGGTGGCGATCAAACCGGTGACGAACGGGTACGGTAACGGAACGCACTGAGCGAGCAAGAGAGGACGTGCAGAGGGCGCGGTGGGCGCTGAACTGCACGTCCCCGTCAACTCAAGGAGGAGTGACAAGTTATGTCAGCCGAATTCGATGCATTAGTTCCTGCGGATATGGCCGCGAAAGCCGAGACGATCGGCATCAAGAAGGCGGGCATGGACCTGCTGACGATGTTCGCCCTGTCAATCCTGGCCGGCGCCTTCATTGCGATGGGCGCCATCTTCTCGACTACCAGCGTGGCCGGCATGGCCGGTGTGACCCCCTACGGCATCATTCGCCTGGTAGCCGGGCTAACCTTCACCCTCGGCCTGATCCTGGTCGTCGTGGCCGGGGCCGAGCTCTTCACCGGCAACAACCTGATCGCCATGGCCTGGGCCGGCGGCAAGGTCAGCACCGGCGCGCTGCTGCGCAACTGGGTTGTGGTCTACGCCGGCAACTTCGTCGGCTCGATTGCCACGGCCTATCTGATGTTCCTGGGCAGGCAGTACACCTTCGGCGGCGGCGCGATTGGCATTACCGCGCTGAACACCGCCAACGCGAAGACAGGCTACGACTTCATGCAGGCTTTCGTCCTCGGCATCTTCTGCAACGCGCTGGTCTGCCTGGCCGTCTGGCTGTGCTTCAGCGCACGCAGCACCACCGACAAAATTATGAGCATCATCCCGCCGATTGCAGCCTTTGTCGCGGCCGGGTTCGAGCACAGCATCGCCAACATGTACTTCATCCCCGTGGGCCTGTTCATCCAGACCGACAGCGCCTGGCTGGCCTCCCTGGGCGATAAAGCGCCCAAGTTAGCCAATCTGACCTGGAGCAACTTCTTCATCAACAACCTGATCCCAGTCACGTTGGGCAACATCGTCGGCGGCGCGCTGATGGTGGGACTGGTCTATTGGTTCGTCTATCTGCGGCCGAAGCAGATGCAGACGCCGCAGACGGCCGGCAAGCCGTTGGCGGCCGCGAAGTAGGGCCTCACCTCACCCCCTGCCCCCTCTCCACAAGTGGAGAGGGGGGAAGGGGGGTGAGGTGCGGCCCAACCGTTTTAGCTTGCGTGTGGTTGGTTTTGTGGTAAGATGTGGGCAGAATTCTAGCAAACCACCTGGAAGGCGCCATGACCCACGTCATCTTTGCCCGTGTGCAGCCAGAGGAAGTCCGCATCAACGAGACCTACCGCCATGAGCAGACGCTGGGACGCACGGTGCTTGTGCCCACGGCCCAGGCGCCAACCGGCCAGATCAGCGTGGCGGTCAGCTATGATGGCTACCAATCGTTCACGCGGCAGGCGCAGGCCGATGTGCGGCATCAGTGGTGGCGCTTGCAACCGCGGCCACTGGCAACGACCGCGCCCTCACGCCTGCGCCGCGTCATTTCACCGCTGAGCCAGCGGGTAACGGCCACGCATCACCGCGTCATCCACCTGGTGCGGCGCCGCCAGCCTGGGACGCCTGCCGCGGTGAGCGTCCCAACGCCGCCCGCCGACGCGCTCATGGGGCATCTGTTGCTCGACAACTACGGCCGCACGAACCTGGGCGCTGGCTTCGACCTTGAAAATAGCTTTGGCGCCTTACCGCTGCGCGTGCCGATCCACGGCGACGGCCTGGACAATCTGCATCAACTGCTGGACGACCGCTGCGCCGCCAAACTCACGTTCGATTATGTGCCGCAGACGCTGGCCGTGAGGCCGCTGCAAATGACCGTCGAGATGAGCGACAGCACGACCCCCGCCTGGCCCCCGGCCACGGCCAGCCAGCAAGACGTGCTGACCTTCCTCAGCCAGACCGCGCAGACGGCTGAGGCGTCGGACCTTGTGCGCTTTTCGTTTCAGGTGGAGCTGCACCTTCCCCGTACCAGCCTGCCGGCCGGACAGATCGTGACGATCAAGCAGATGTGGTTGGAATGGCCTCAGCCGTTGTCGGTGCCCCATCAGGTAGCCCGGTTGATGTTGGGCGGGAAGACAGCAGAGGCGGAGGCGCCCGCGCCGGTTCCTGACCTGGTGTATAACCCCAGCAAACGACACCTTGCCTGGGGCGGCGTGGTGCTGTCTGTGCATCCCACGCCGGCCCGGCCAGACCTGATTACCCTGGTCAGCCCACCCATGCACCTCATCAGCCAGCGCCCGGCCGACCTCTACCAGGTGGATAGCCTCGACGGCGAGGTGGAGATCGAACTGCCTGGCCTGCTGCTCTCCGGGCTGCAAACCTTTTACTACGACGGCATCGGCCGGCGCCTGGATCAGGTCAAACAAGAGAAGATCAGTTGCCTGCTCCTGCACTTCAAGCTCATCCTGGCGGACCTCTTTGCGCAGCGGCAGGTTTTGCTCTATCGCCAGGCACACGTGCCCAACGCGGGGCTGCGTGGCTTGCGGCTGCCCGAGCTGGAAACGCACCTGGCCGACAGCAGCTTCCGCATCACGCGCGTCGTGGTGAACAGAGTGGCTGGCAACGACTGGCAAACCGTATTCGGCGTGGAACCGAGGGCCAGACCGCAATCGCTGCAGGCGTGGGTGGTGCTTGGTGGCCGGCGCTCCACGGCCACGCGCGGGAATAATCTCTACAGCCTGGCGACGGTCACGCATAGCGAACTCGACATCCAGTTGCACTGCCTGAGCAGCGCTGAGCACCTGGAGACGGCGTTGACGCTCAATCGCCTGCAAACCGCGCTGATCGCCCATTTCGAGCAGATGGGCGCGGAGCAATAAGGCAAGGGTGATGGGGCAAGAATGATGAAGGAGACCCTGAGGGAGACCCTATTGGAGATCATGGAGGAGGGACAATCATGGCCTTGACGCCGCGCGCGTCCCTGCTCCGTTGCTACCGATGCGGTAACCCGGAGGTAGTTGGCATCTGCCATGACTGCCGGCGGCCGGTCTGCCAGCAGCACAGCTACACCGTCTCACGACGGCTGGGGCAATGGCTTTTCCGCCGTTTTGCGGGCCTGGGTCTGGAAGGCACGCCCTGCGGCCCCGACCCGTTGACCTGCACGCATTGCCGGCGCAAGCTGTGGACAGCGGGCGCGTGGTTGATCCTGATCGGCAGCAGTCTGACTCTGCTTGCGCTATCCGGCCTGGGCCTGGGCATGATTCTGACCCGCCTGTTCAAGCTGAGCACGTTTTTGACAACGCAGCGCTCCTGGCTGCTGGGCGTCACTGGCCTCGGCTTGATCTTGCTGATGGCCGGTTTTCTGCTTCGGGGGCGGCGCCCCTTCTTGCCGATTCTCTGGCGCCCTGGCGCCGGTCGCGTCGCGGAGAAGCTGAGTGGCGAGATCACCTTCGACGCACAGGCCCGGCTGCACACCACGGTCACGGCCAGCACAGGACGCCTGACCCTGCCCGGTCACCTGGCTGCCTCTGAGCGCCAGCGCGTGAAGGCGTACCGCAGTCGGTTTCGCATCTCTGCGACGGATGATCTGACCTTTCGCGGCGGCTTTGCCCTGCTCAAGGGGCGCTTCAGCGGCGACCTGAGCGGCCCCGCCACCAACGCCGAACGTCACGGGCATGTCCTGCGCCTGGAAGGGCAAGTGCAGGCGCAGCCATTTCTCAACGACACCAATACCCGCGAGGCGACGCGCTGGGATGTCGTGGCCGACTACACCATCCCATCCGTGACTGAGCTGCCGGTGCGCCTGCTGCCACACCTTGTGGAGACGTTCAATGAGCGCACCCTGGCCCTGGAGCTGCAATGGGACGATCTGGAGGGTCTGAGCGAGGTGCAGGTGGATAACCTGCGCCTGGAGGCGCCAACCACCTGGGGCGCCATCAGTCACGCCAGCGATGGCGCGCTGACCCATGTGACGGAGGGCGCAGATGCCGGCGCCGTGCGCACGCTCAACTGGCACGCGCCGCCCCTTTATAGCCAGCAGCGGAAACTGCGACGCCGTTTCTTCGAGGTGCAGTTGCAGCGGGGCGTTGATCCGGTCGGCGTGCTGCGCGGCCAGGTGACCATGAGTTGGAAGGGTGCAATCTCACGGCTGGAGGGTGTGAGTCTGTTCTTCCCGCTGGGCCGTCCCGACGCCCGCGGCGGACTCAAAGTGCAGAGCACGGTGGAGGCGAATTTCGCCTTGAGCCTGGCCGGTTTGCGCTACCAGGACGTGCGCCATGTGCCGGACGCGGCGCATCACCCTCGCGATCTGGACAAACACGATCTCAAGCAACTGAACGAGGTGCCGGCCGACCAAGAGCTGGTGACAGCGCTGACCGACGCCCTGCTGCACGCGGGCTACGAGGTGCAGCGGGTGGTCGAAGCGATACCGCAGGCCGACAGCCGCCGTGGTGTGCTGACGCGACTGTGGGATGTGACGGGCAGTAGCCATGACGGTGTCTGCGCGGTTGATTTTCACCTGGTGGTGAGCGGCGAATCGGGAAAGACGGCGCCCAAGACCCAGATCCGGCTCATGGCGCGGGGGTTACACACCCACGAGGCCGGCGAACGTGCCGTCGAGCGCACCTGGAAGCGGCTGTACACGCTGCTGATGGAAACCCTGAATGCACGCGAGCCCAGGGCGTTGGTCATCACAGGTGCATCGCCCGACACATCGTCCCTGCGGGATCTCGACGACCAGTCTGGCATGGAAGAGATGATGGCCATGGTCCTGAGCCATTTTACTGATGACAGGCTTCTGACAGGCGGAAACGATGACCAACAAAGGCTGCTTGCGGCGCCAGATACGATCAATGACGAACCGCCGCCTGAATAGGCTACAGAGGCAGCGATGACACTCGAATGTGCTGTGTGCAATGCACCTGATGGCAAAGACGGCAAGGCCCTGGATGCCGTCTGTCATCATTGTGGCAAGCCACTGTGCCCGGAGCACCGCGTCCTGATCTTGGATGAGCAGTTCGCTAACCGGGGCGTGCCGGTGCCGCGCGCAGCCTATCACTGCTCAGCCTGCCGCCAGGCGCATCACCCGCGCAGTCACGTGCTGCGGCCGTCGCGCCCCGTGTCCGCCGGGCGCAGCCTGTGGCCGCGGCTGCGCAAACTACTGAAGCTGCCCTGGAAGCGCAAGGCCCGTCCCAAGCGTTGAAGTCGGAGTCACAACTATGTCCAATTCATCTTCATCGTCACCTTCATCACCGGCGCCGGCGCTGCGCTATCGCCCGACCTACCGTGCGGACGAACTGCGCCTGATTGGCAGCCTGGTCGAGCGCGGGGAATCGCTCGGCTTCGTCGGCATTGCCGGCATCGGCAAGTCGAACCTGGTCAACTCCCTGCGCGATGCTGGGCGGATGGCCGCCTACCTGGGCGCCGCGGCCAGCCGGGTGCATTTTGCCAGCGTGGATGCCACAACCTGGCAGAAAACGCCGTCGAGCCTGTGGACGTTGATGGCGGCCAGCCTGGAAGCGTTGACCCCACAGTGGCCGGCCCCGGCCGTGGATGGCGCGGCCATTCCCTTTGCCGAAGAAGAGCGCGCCCTGCAGCGTCTGCGTAACCGCCTGCGCGTGGTGTGCCAGGAACAGCAGCAGCAGGCGGTCTTTGTGCTGGATGACTTCGATGGTATTTTCGAGGCCGGCCCCTTGGCCATGTTGGAGCAACTGAACTCACTGCGCAGCGAAGGCAACCGCGGGCGCCTGAGCTACCTGGTGTTCAGCAAGCGCTTGCCCCATGTGCTGGGGCGTCAGCATAACCTGGAGAACGGCTGCAAATTCTACGACCTCTTCTGCCAGCACATCTACGCGCTGGAACCGTACACGGCCAGCGATGCCCAGCAGATGCTGACCTACCTGAACGACAAGGCCAACCGGCCACTGGTGCATAAGGACCTGGCCGTTATCGGGGGGCTGTCCGGCGGTCACAGCGGTCTGCTCAAGATCCTGTTCAACCTCTGGAGCCAGGAAGGTTGTCCGGCCAACGGGCGCGATGTCTATTTCGCCGGCAAGGCCGATGTGCAGCATGAGTGCGAACGGATCTTCGCCGGCCTACACGCGGCAGAGCGCAAGGCCGCGGTGCGGGTGGCCCAGGGCCGCGCCGCGGACCCGCAGGTCGTGGGGCACCTGGTGCGCCGCGGCCTGGTCAGCAGCAGCAGCCCGCCGACCTGGTTCAGCCCAGTCATGGCGCACTATCTGCGGACGCGCAGGACAACGGCACAAGGCTAACAAGGCTAACAAGGCTAACAAGGAGGTGAGGTATGGAGACTTATCAAATCATTCTGATTGTATTCGTACTCGTAGCGGGCGCGATTATCCTCTACTTGAAGCCTGGGCTGAAGTTCGTGCCGCAAGAGAAGCGCCTGGTCATCTATCGCGCCGGTCACTACCACGGCATCGCCGGGCCAGGTCCCGTTATTCTCTGGCGTCGTATTGACACTGAGGAGCGCACCATCAATGTGCGCGAGCAGCCCACAACGTACACGGTAGACAATCTTTTCATCTATGGTGTGCCGATAGCGCTGACGTTCTCGATCTGGTCGGCCTTCGATCCCGTACAAGCGGCGGGCGACGATCATGCTGGGCAGATGCGCCTGGTTGTTTTCAGCGAGTATGAGCGGCAATCGCAGGTCATCCTGGCCCTGCGCAACATCCTCGTGCAGGAACTTGGCGCCATCGAACAGACGTATCCGCTGCCGGCGCAGGCGACCATGGGAGACAGAATTTTACCCATCATTCCCGGCTTACCCGTCTGCAACCGCATGCTGGAAAACCTGCGCAATCGCCTGCAGGCCGACATGCGCACGATCGGCTTTGTTCTCAACCCGACCCGACCGATCCTGATTACCGGCATCAAGCCGCCGGAGTCTGTCATGAAGGGCTTCGACCGCGAACGCGTCATGTCTTTTCTGCGGCCGCAATTTCCCAACCTGCCTGATGATGTGCTGGCGCAGTTGTACACGTCCATCGAGAAGCTCGATCTGCCTACTCTGCAGCGCTTCGTGGTGCAAAATGAGAGCGGCAACCTCAGCACGCGCATCGAGCAGCGCACAGCAAACGCGCAGGGAGGGCAAACGCGCATCACCATGCAGACACCCATGGCCGGCGACGCAGCCAATGTGGCCGCACAGCCGCCGGTCAACGCGACCCCGGCGGCGCCACGCCCCGCGCCTGCTCCCTCCCCGGCGGCCGACGAGCTCCGTCCCGGTGATCTGACGGTCCTAAAGCGCGTGCCGCGCGGCGCGACGGCAGATCAACGCCGGGTGGCTTGAAGAGGAGATCGGAGATCGGAGATCGGAGATTGGGTCGGGGCTAATGGTCGTCCAGCCACTGGCAGAGGCGGGCGGCGGAGAGCAGCGCCTGTTGGTGGTGATCGCGCATGAAATCGAAGCGCAGCAGGTTGAGGGTGGCCAGGAGCAGGCTGGCGTTGTACTCGGCCATGCTGTCACTGACGCCGTTGAGGCTGCCCGCCAGGCGGCGCAAATGCGCCAGCGTGTGCAATACTTTGGCCTGGGCATGGCCCGTGGGAATTCTGAGGTGGTCGAGCTGCGTCTGCTTGAGCAGCACGTCTTCCAGGTCACGAAAAGCGGTCAGGTCTACACAATTCGCCAGGTTGAACTTGATGGCCGTCTCCAGGACCACCGCGTCACGCAGGATGTGGCTCCGACCGGTACGGTAGAAATCAATCAGCCAGGTGCGCCCATCCTCCGTGACCAGGATGTTGTGCTCGTTCAAGTCGCCGTGCGTGACGGTGCGTACGACATCGAAATCGAGCCGATTATCGCGCTTTTGGAGCCAGCGCCTGGGGTTGGGCAGCGCGCCTGCCACCGCGGGAAAGGTCAGTTGCTCACTCTCCGGATCAATACCCAACTCCTGCATGCCCTGCCAGACCGCATCCCATTCGATGCGCAACCCTTCCCGGTACGTCTCCACCAGATCGCGCCGCTGGCGCGGCGTCCCCCGATTATCATACCAGCGATTACACGTCACCTTGAACAGGTTGTCCAGCGCATGCCGAATCTGCTCGAGCGCATGACGCTTGTAGAAGCGGGCAAAGTCGTTCTCCGGATTCAACTCGGCGCCGATGAACTGGTAGCGGATGACGCCCATGGCCCGGCCCAACGCACAAACGAGTTGCACGCCGGCATGGGGCGCCACAAAGTGCTCGATATGCTGTTGAAAATTCGCATGTTCCCGGCGGATCTTGTCCTTCTTACCGAACTTGACCACCACCGACACCCCGGCCTGACTGTCAAAAAAGGGCTGCACGTGCAAAACGCCGGCGCCACTCTGCCCCGCCGGCAATTTTCGGATGGCAAGTCGCGTGGCGTCTGGCAGCACGCGGCGCAGCAGGTCGTACAGTTCCGCGTCCAGGGCCTCAGCCGGCTCGCGCTGCGCCCAGGTCAAGCGTTCCCAGAGATAGCTCAGGCCGCCATCATCCCCTTCGACTTCGATCTCGACGTCGTGATCCAGGTGATTCTGCGCCAGGGCATCCAGCACCGCGTGCAGCAGCGCGTCGGCGTCGAATGAGCGTTTTTCCAGAAAATCCACCACATGGAACTCCCGAAAGCCGGCGCGCAGGCGTTCCGTGCTGGGATACGCGCTGAGCACAACCAGGCGCACCGTGTCGGTGAGGTCATGACTGCGCAGCATTTGCATGAACTGCGCGCCCTGGTCATCCCTGGCATCGCCCAGCACCAGGCTCCAATCCACAACGGCCACGTTGAAGTAACAGGTCTGGAGTAGGGTCTCAGCCTGCGCCAGGGTCGCGGCGGTGTGCATCGCCGCCGCGATCGGCTGCAGGGTCTCGATGACGTTCTGCTGCCAGAGCGGGTCATCTTCCAGAATCAAGACATGCGCATCGGCCATGATGATTTACCTCCAAGAATATGCGTAACCTGTGGCGCCCATGGCGCAAGCCGGCGGCTTGCGTTACCGGAAAGCCGGCAATCTGATGATACAGGTCGTGCCTGCTCCCGCCCGCGATTCCAGATCCACGGTGCCGCCGCACTTTTGGATGAACTGACGACAGGTGAACAGGCCGCGGCCGCGGATCTGGCCTGTTTCGATCTTGGTAGTGTAGAATAGCTCGAACACGCGACCAAGCACTTCATCCGGTATGCCGGGGCCGTTGTCGGTAATGCGCAGTTCCACCGCCGTCTCGCCGCTCCACTGCAGGTAGACGTGCAGGCGACCGCGGCCCCCCATCACCTGGCCCTGCATCGCGTCGCAGGCATTGTCAATCACCGATTGCATGGCATCCAACAGCAGCGGCCGGCTGCCGTTGACCCAGACAGCTGCCGCCGGGAGATCAAGGTCAAGCTCGATGGTTGCACTCTTGACTTGACAGCAGAGTTCCTCGATGATTTTGCACAGGTCGAGCAACTCGCTGGTGGCGTGTTCCATCTGGACAACCATGTTCAATGGCTCCAGGAGCCCAATCAGGGTCTGTGCCCGGTATTCGATATTCTGCAGCGAATCCGCCGCAGACACCGGGAGATTTCCCTGCTGGCGAATCTGCCTGATATGGTGCGGAATATCCCCCACGGCATTGCCCAGTCGGTGCGCCACAGCATGGATCAGGTCGTAGTAATCGCGCTCGCGCACGGCCTGGAGCTGCTGCTTGGTCGCCTGCAGGTCCTGATACTGCTGCGCGTTGTCAATGGCGAGCGCGGCCTGCGCGGCAAAGGCCTGCAAGTGGTCTTCGATCGCTGGATCAAAACGCGCGACCGCCGTCGTGTACAGGTTGATCGCACCCAGGACGGCGTCGCGGCTGAGCAACGGCATACTCAGCAGCCCATGCAGCCCGCGCTGCACCACCACCGGATGGGGCCGCGCGTGCGGCGCGGTTTGCACGTCGGGTTCATGCTGCACCTGGCGGGAGGTCACAGCCTGACCGGTGACGCTGTCCGTGTCCAGGCGCTGGCTGCGGTAGGTGACATCGGGAATGGTGGATTGCAGAATGATCAACGACTTTTCGTGCGGCAAGTACCTCCAGATAGTGGCGTCCTGCGCGCCGAACAGGCGTTGCACCTGAACAATCACCTGGCTTAGCACCTTGTCCAGGTCCAGCGTTGAGCTGACCACCAGGCTGACATCTTGCAACTGCCTCAGCTCTTCCACCTGGCGCGCCAGCGCCTGGTCGGTGCGGTGCAGAAGTTGGCCGTTGTAAACCGCAATCGCAACCTGGTCGGCAAACCCCACCAGGTTGCGCCGATCCTCCGCGCTGATGAACTCCTTCTGTCTGGCATGAAAACCGATTTCCAGGGCGCCCAATGGGCTGCCCGCGGCGGTCAAGCGCATGAACGCGCGCAGGTAGGCGTGCAGACCAAATTGCTCGGTGATGGTTGGATTCAGCCCCCGATCGTCCGGGTGAACGATAATCGGCTGCGGCTCCTGCAAACAGCGCACCGCGGGGTGCTGACCACGGCGGTCGAAGCGCGCCAAGGGTAGCCAGTCCGAGGACCAGGGTCGCCCCACGCCCGCCTCCATGACAAGCAGGGTGTTGCTGGGGTCCAGCAGATAGAGGTTGGCAAAATCACAGCCCAGGGCGCTGCAAACCGCCCGCAAAACCCGCTCGTAGGTGGGACGCAGGCTCTCGGTCGAAAGCACGGCCTGGCCGATCTCTTGATAGGCCGCGCGCACCGTCACGCTCTCGATGGCCCCGGCCGCATGGCGCAAGAAGCGCAGCAGGTCTGGCAGTTCGGGCGGCAGCCCATGCCGATCATGGCTGGCCTGATAGTTCTCGATGCTCACTACGCCGATTGGATGCAGTTCAGGCACCAGCGCCGCCACCAGGCGGACCTGATCGTCGGCACTGCGGCGCAGGGCGTAATCGCCAAAATGAAACGTGCGCGCCTCGACCGAGCTGGCGGTCGGATCGCTCAAGTTGATCCTGTCCGCGACGAGCGATGCATCGAGCGAGTGACCCATCAGGCGCAGTTCGTTTTGTCCCAGATCCGCGCGGTAGACATGCACCCTGGACAGACCAAAGCCCAACTCCATACCCTGCACGAGCGCCGCATACGCTTCCTTCAGATCGTCCACCGCATAGATGGACTGAATGATGGCTTCCAGCAGATCGGCGCGTGCCTGAGGCTGCGGATCGGCCCGCAGATGCCAAGCCAGGTATTCAATTGCCTCGCGCCAGCGCCCGGTCATGCGCAGGACATGCCCGACCTGCGCCGGCTGAAAGCGGTTCTTCAATCCCTTCTGATAGATCTCGTTCTTGAAGCGATAGGCGCCCCGCTGAATCTTCAGCGCACCGCAGAGCTGCAGACGGTCAGCGCCGGTACGCGTGATCGGCTGGCGCGCATGTCGCTGCGGCAGATCGCCGCGCTCGATGATGTCGAGCAGGTCCAGCAAAGTGTCCGGGTCTTCTTCGATCAGTTGGATCGCCTCGCGGATGGGAGACTGGGCCTCGTCCGTGCGCCACACACGTTCGACCGCACGGGCAACCACGGAGGCAGTGACCTGTGGCTGTTGATAGCCGCGCACCGCCTCTGCACACCAGGCGCACAACTGTGGCAGCAGGTAGCAGTCGCCGCTCGCCCATTCCAGTAATTTGTCCAGGGCATGATCCGAGGCATGCGCCCCGTACGCGGTCAGGGCGGCGGTCGCCAGCTCCCGGCTCTGCGCGTCGGTCAGGGATGGCACAAGGATCGGCTTGGCGATATTGAAAGGCGATGTGGGACCGGTTGACAATCCCACCAGGTTCATGCCGCCGGTCACCACCACCACCAGGCGCGGGGAGAACTGCGTCAATTGCTCGTTGTAGGCCGAACGCAGCGAGACGAGCAGACTATGGACCAGATCTTGCGGGATGGATTGCAGGTGATCAATCAAGAGCACCAGGTGCTGGGTGCGCTGCTGCAGGCAGGCCAGTAGGTGATTCTGGAAGTCGCGGCTCGAAAGGCCGCGCGCGGGGGGCGCAGGCAGAGAAATGCCGGGCGCCTCGCTCATCAACTTGGCCAGGCTGGCGAAGAACGTCAGCTCATCGTCCGAGCGCGCCTGCCACAAGTCCACGTAGATGCCCTCGGCCAGACCGCCGGTGGACACCTCATGCAGCACGTCGTGCAGCAGGCGAGTCTTCTCGTGCCGCGGCGGGCCAAGCAGGACCACGTAATCCAGGCTGCGTATGCGCGCCAGGATTGACTGGATCAGATGGTTGTGGCGGATGCGCACCCGTTTGAAGGAGGCGTTGCCGTCATAGGGTATCAACGAGAAATGGGGATCAACGGGCATGGTTACAGCCCCTCGCGCTGGAGTTTGCGAAGCAAGAAATGGGGATCATATTTCTCCGTCAGCACACGTGGGAACACGGGGGTAGCAAAACGATACTCACGGCCGCTGGCGGCAAAAGTGCCGGCCATTTCCAGGTTGCGGCAGGCCTGTTCAATGTCGAGCACCCGCGTATTCACCTGGCACTGCGTCAGCGCGGCATCTATGGCTTCCAGGTCGAAGGTGCGCTCGCCCCCATACTCGGCCATGATGGCAAAGGCGATCACTTTTTCAAGATGTGTGGTGTTGTCCATGAAGGTACCCAGCACGAAGGTGCGAAAGTCTTCGTTGGCATACACATCGGTCAGGTAGGCCGGCGTCAACACCCGGCTGTTCTCCTGATCGAGGCGCTCAACCAGCGCCTGACAGTAGAATTGAATCAGGTTGGGCTGCCCGGCGGTCTCGTCATAGACCCGATTGACAATTTCGCTGCGCTGTTCGAAACGGACACGCAGCTTTTCCAGCGGGCCGGTGATCATTTCGCCCGCCTGCTCGCGGCTCATTTCCCGGAGCCGGATGTCTTTGGCGAAGTTGTAGAGAGGGGAGTCGAGGCTGTTGCCCGCACGCATGAGATCACGGAAACCGGCGATGATGTAGCGACAGTGCTCCAGGTTGCTGGAGGCGCGCAGGGCGTGGAGCAGCGCGCCATCGGTGTAGTGCCAGGCCAGGAGTGGATCGAATTCGTCGAGCAGAAAGGTCAAGCGACCGCCAAAACGACGCGACATGCGTTGCAGAAAATCAGGGAAGAAGATCGGGAATTGCCGATTATCCAGGCGCGCCAGTTCTGGTGGGTGCAGCTTGCGCACCACTTCGCGGACGAAATCGTGCGGCGAGGCGATCGCGCTGCAGTCCATGACGATGATGCGCTGCTGCGCCCGCTCATCGTCGCTCTCCTGCGCGTCGGCGCGCAGGCGGCGCTCGATCTCGCGCAGGAGCGAGGTTTTGCCGATGCGGCGAATGCCCATGATGGCGAAGTTGCTGGTGCTGCCCTGCAGGATGCGGCGCAGCTCCAGGTCGCGGCCAAAAAAGCGCGAACCGCTGACCGGTTTGCTCGTTTCGTAGGGCGTCAGGAGGCTGAGGGCCATCTGCTGGCTGAGGCGGTCGAGCAGTTCGCCGGTGGGGCGGCGCGATTCACGCACGGCAACCTGATCGGCGCGATCCAGCAGCAAGATGGGCGCCAGGTTGCGCTTGAAGGCGGCGCGCAGGCCCTGGCCGTCGCCGTCCACAAGCAGGATGGGGTTGCGTTCGGCCAGGTTACGCAGACGGATCAGTTCAGCAAGGCTTTGCGCCAGTTCGCGTTCAGGCAGTGCGGTCAAGTCATGGCCGCGCACCCAAATGACCGGTGAACGATCAGAGAAGCGCAGCTTCCACGCGGCAAAATCTACGAGGTAGAGGTGAAAACCGAGCACTTCCTCGTGCAGCCGGACGCGATAATCGAGCGTTTCGTCCAGGAAGTGCAGGAATCCGGGCATTTCCTGGCGCCAGGAGTGTTTGGTGTCGGCCATACGCGTAACTTTCCAGGCTGGCAGGGACAACGTACTGAACAACGTATGCATGAAGCATACACGAAACTGGCCCTGCCGTCAAACGGGAATCGCGTGAATGCAGGCCAGCACAACTTGGAAACAGTCTGGTTTGCCCTGGTATTCTTTCAGGCTTATAATCGTGTCAGGCGAAATTACTGACTCAATGCAGACGAATGGAGGGATCGGTGATTCATACCCTGACGATCGAGTATCCACCCGAAGTATTGTGGGCTTTACAGCAGGAACACCTCCCCCCCCCCCCCCCCCCCCCCCCCCCCCCCCCCCCCCCAACCCCCCCCCGTCCGGTGGTCTACAAATCGCTGACGGGCAGACGGAAGGTGAAGGTGGTGCCCTGTCCAGGCGTTGACTGAAAGCTGATGTCGCCGCCGGCCTGTTCGACGATCTGCTTGCAGATCGCCAGCCCCAGGCCGGTGCCCAGCCGTGTCAGGGACTTGGCATTGTCGGCCCGGTAGAACTCACCGAAGATGTGCGGCTGCGCTTCCAGCGGGATGCCGATGCCGGTGTCGGCCACCTCGGCCAGCAGATGCCCATCCGTGGCCTGCAGGCTGATGCGCACATGGCCGCCCGCCGGTGTGTATTTGATGGCGTTACTGATCAGATTGGTCCACAGGCTCTTCACCTGACCAGGGTTGGCAGTCAGCGCCGGCAGATCAGCCGCCACCGTGGCTTCGAGGCTGACCTGTGCATCCTGGGCCTGGCCGCGGAAGGCATCGAGCACCGTGTTCAAGACCTCTTCCGTTTTGACCAACTCAACCCGGCTGCGCGCCCGCTCGCGCACACGCCCCAACTCCAACAGGTCGGCAATCAGCGCCAATTGCTCCAGAGCGCGGGCTTCGGCGCGCTCCAGGATCGCGCGCTGCTGCTCCAGCGGCACATAACCTTCCAGGATCAGCTTGAGATAGCTCTGAATGGCGGCCACCGGTGCGCGCAACTCATGGGTGACCAGTAAGGTGAATTGCGTGCGCGCGGCCTCGGCCTGTTCCAAACGCAGGTTCAACTCGGTCAGTTCAAGCGCATGGGCTTCGAGCGTCTGATTGGCCTGACTCAAGCGGTCGTTGAGCTGTGTCAACTGGTCGCGCTGTGCCTTGCATTCGGCATTGGCGCGCCGCAGTTGGCTATTCAATTCTTTCATGCGCTCGGAACGGGTCATGCACTGCTGATTGCTGGCGCGCAGCTCGCGGTCACGCTGGCGCAGGTGCTGCACGATGCTGGAAATCAGGAAGGCCTGGAAGAAAGCGGTTGACATCAGGCCAAAGACCTTGGCGATCAGAAAGGTGTCGCGCTGATGAAAGCCCTCGTCAATCAGCCCGGTCAGGTGAAAATGGGGCAGCAGTCCGAAGTATTCGCCGGCGGTGAGGCCGGCATAGAGCAGGCTGCTCAGGGCGGCGAACCCATAGGCATCGGTCTGGGTCAGCAGCGCGCTGGCCAGCCCCACCAGGACCAGGTAGTAGAGGTAGAAGGGATTTTCCGCGCCGCCGGCCAGGTGCAGCAACCAGGTGACGCACAGCATGTCGAGCGCGATTTGCAGCCTGACCAGCCAGGTGGCGCGGCGCACCTCCTCGTCGCTGCGCGTCGTTTGCAGAAAGTAGCGCCGGTAGCCCCAGATGAGCAAATTGTAGAAGGCCAGGACGCCCGCCGCCGCCGCCAGCCGCCAGACAGGCAGCACGCCGGGCAGGCGCAGATGGCTGATGGCGATGATGAGCAAGGTCGCGCCGGCGGCGATCCAGCGCAAGCTTACCAGCCAATCAATGCGGTCGCCAAGCTCCTGGCGAAATGACGTAAACAAGGTTGTAACCCGCGATGCAGACACGGCAATTCCTCCGGCGGTAGCGGGGAGTTAGCCCGGCACGTCAAAATGACGCTGAATGGCTGCCAGCGCGTCCGGCAGGTGCGCCTCCGAGATGATGCAGGTCACGGTCGAAATGGAGGTGCTGATGGCCTCGATATTGATACCGGCCTGCGCCAGCGCCTGAAACATCGTGGCTGCAATGCCCGGACGTTCCCGAAAATCGGGGCCAAAGATGGCGATGCTGGCGGCCCGGCCGTCATGCACGATGCTGCGCGCCCGCACCTCGCGCGTGGCCGCCTCGACCACGCGCAGCGCCGCGGATAGATCATCGCGCTCGATGCACAAAACAAAGTGGTCCTGCTGGTTGAGATCAATACACTGGATAATGAATTCAACGTTGATGTGAGCGTTTCCAAGCGCGCCCAGAATCATCGCAGCCATACCCGGCCGATCCGGCAGCCCGATGACGCTGATACGGGCTAAGGTTGAGTTCTTGAGGATGCCACCGATGCGCGTTTTGTTATTCATGCTGACCTCGTTTGTCAGGCGGGTACCGACACGACGGTGAGCAGATCATCCACCTTCGTGCGTAGTTCCCGTGGGTTCACCGGCTTGGACAAGAAAGCGTCAATGTGGATATAGTCCGACAAGGGAAACAGCGCGGCATAGTCCGTGTTGGCAATGGATGTCACCATGATGATTGGCACATGGCGGAGTTCAGGATCATCGGCCATACGCTGACTCATCGTCAGACCGTCGAGCACGGTAGACATGATCACATCCAGGATGACCAGGTCGGGCTGCTCGCGTGCCAACTGACGCATGCCATCCGCACTGGAGCTGGCGCTCACCACCGTGTGTCCATCCACCGTCAGCACGGTACGCATCACCTCCACAAAATCGGGGTCATCATCTACAACCAGAATTTTCGCCATACCAATCTCCTCGCTCAACCCAAGAGGGGTCAATGTGCGCCCGGCCGCGGTCAGTTGACCTGCATATGGGCGCGAAACTCGCCATCGAAATGATGCACCAGGGCGTTGACAGGGTTTGCCATGCCGGTGCCCAACGGGCAGAAGGTGATGCCGCTGATGCCCCGCGCCAGCCACTGCAGATTTTGCATGTCATCGGCGGTCGCGGTGTGCTCCGTGAAGCGGGTCAGCGTTTCCAACAGCCGGTAGCCGCCGAGCCTGCAGGGCACGCAGCTACCGCATGATTCGTGGGCAAAGAAGGCGACGGTGCGCCGCGCCACCTCAACCATGTCGGTGGTGTCATCCATGACGACGATACCGCCGGTGCCGAGCTGTGTGCCGATGGCTTCCAGGCCCTCGAACGACATAGGAACATCGAGCTGCGCCGGCAGCACTACGTTGGTTGAAACCCCGCCCGGAATCACGGCCTTGATTGTATGGCCGTGGCGGACCCCGCCCGCGTAGTCATCAATGATCGTGCGCAACGGAGTGCCCAACGGAAGCTCATACACGCCGGGGCGATTGACATGGCCGCTGACACAGAAAATCTTGGGGCCGGTGCTCTTCTCCGTGCCAATGGCGGCGTACCATTCGGCGCCATTGAGAACGATGTGCGGTACATTCACCAACGTTTCCACATTCTGCACCACCGTGGGCTGACCCCACAGGCCAGCCTGCACCGGGTAGGGCGGTTTCAGGCGCGGTTCGCCGCGCTTGCCTTCCAGCGACTCGATCATGGCCGTCTCTTCACCGCAGATGTAGGCGCCAGCGCCGCGGTGTACAGAAATGTCCAGGCTGAAGCCGCTGTTCAGGATATTCTTGCCCAGCAGGCCGTACTGATAGGCATCAGCGATCGCCTTGATCCAACGTTTGACGCCCAGGAAAAATTCACCCCGGATATAGACAAAGGCCCGCTGCGCCTGGATGGCATAGGCCGCGATGATCACGCCTTCGATGATCTGATGCGGATCCCGTTCAACAATGGCACGATCCTTGAAGGTGCCAGGCTCGCCCTCGTCGGTATTGACGGCCAGGTAACGCGTCACGCCTGCCCCTTTGGGCACAAAACTCCACTTCAGCCCGGTGGGAAAACCGGCGCCGCCGCGCCCGCGCAGGCGCGCACGCTTGACCAGATCAATGACATCATCGGGAGCCAGCGTCAGCGCCTTGCGCACAGACTGATAACCACCATGATCGAAGTAGGTGGTGATCTTCTCCGAGTTGGGCAGATGAATGTTGCGAGTCAAAATCGGTTGCCACATGGCAGGTCTCTCCCATTTCCGGCGACCAGGACGTCGCCGCGTCAGTTCTCGCCCAAGCGCTCCAACAGCGCATCGAGGCTGGTTGGCGTCAGGTTTTCATAGAGCGCATCGTTGACGCGCAGCGCAGGCGCGGTTCCACACGAGGCCAGGCATTGCACCCGCTCAAGGGTGACCCGCCCATCCGCGCTGGTCTCTCCTGGCCGGATGCCGAGTTTGCCACCGATGTAATCCGCTACCTTGTCCGCACCATCACGCAGGTAGCAGGAGAGGCCGTCACACACCTGGATGACAAAGCGACCGCTGGGCTGCGTGCGAAACAGGCTGTAAAACGTGGCCGTGGAAAAAACATGGCCCAGGGGCAGGTCAAGGCGGCTGGCAACCTCCTCGATGGCTTCCGGGGTCAGATAACCGTGCCGCTCCTGGGCCAGGTAGAGCGCCGTCAGGAGCATGGACTGGCGCACAGGATCGGTCAGGCGGGCGCCGTGGCCGGCGATCTCCGTTCGAGAGGTAGTCGCCATGGGCATTGCCGCAGATTTGGGCGTGACAGGCATCATCAGAATCACCTCTTCACCATACTTCACAGGCCAGCAACCTGTGTACAGGCGCACGATTGTACGCGCCGGCCTCCGTCATGGCCCGTCAAGAGACAGGCTGGACGCGACCGAAGGCATGCAGGCGCTGGCGGAGCAAGCGCTCGACATTTTCCAACACAATCGCAGGCTCGATCGGTTTCGACAGGAAGGCATCAATGGCGTTAGCCGGGACATCGGCCAGCAGCGCGTGCGCGGGTTCGCGCAACACCGCTGAAACAAGCAGTAGGGGCACGGCATCGAGACGGGCATCTTGCCGGATCTGCTGCACCAGGCTCAATCCCTGGAAGGCATAGGACATCATGGCATCCAGGATGATGAGATCAGGGCGCTCACTCTCCACGGCGGCCGCGCCTTCGCGCGCGTTGCCGGCGCAACGTACACGATAGCCATGCGATTCCAGAATGATGCGGAGGTACTCCCGGAAATCGCTGTCATCGTCAATCACAAGAATCTGTGGAGACGCCATGGCAATCTCTTTGCTTTCAGTTTGTAGTGACGACTTTAGTCGTTTTCGCGGCCATGCAGCGACTGAAGTCGCTACTACGAACCAGCGGATCACTTACGCCCAACTGCACTAGGCCAGCAGCTCTTCCACTTTGCGCAGCAACTCACCTGGGTTGACCGGTTTGCTGAGCCAGGCATCCATGTGCAGGCGATCTTCCAGGGGAAACAGACCGGCGTGGGGTGTTTCGGCAATCGAAGAAACCATGATGATGGGTAAGAAACGCGACTGGGGATCGGCGGCCAGCGTTTCACTGACGTTGTAGCCATCCAGGGCCGTTGACATCATGATGTCCAGGATCATCAGGTCCGGCTGGGCTTCAGCCACCTGTCGCAGCGCCTGCGCGCCGTTAGCAGCCGTAATGACACGATAGCCGCGGCTGACCAGGATCGTGCGCATAATCTCGACAAAATCGGGGTCATCATCTACAACCAAAATTGTCGCCGACGCCATTGTCGCCTCCAATCAATGTCAAACAGGATTCTGGCTTAGTTTACACCAGATCGAGGCCATCCGATATGACTTGCGTCATAGGCTGACATTGTGCCATCTGGTACAATCACCCGTGAGCAGGCATCCTGCACATCTTTCACCTCCATCGTCGGGCAATGGCGCCCGGGGGGGCACAGATTTGGCGGTGAGGGATGTTGGGGTCTCCGGGAGCACGGGTCTTGGAGACCCTTTTTTATTGCCCGCTGCCCTGTGTCAGCATCACACGTTGGGAACATGAGCGCCTGGCAGCGCTGCAGGCGGGACACCCGCGCTCCCAGCCTGTGGCGCTCTCGCAAGGTCGGGTTGACACAGAGGGTCATTTGGGGTATGATGCGCCGCATGGATGCACCATTGTGCGTCCTACCTGCATGAGGAAAGAACCATGACCTTAGCGACTCAGACCATGACACGACCGCGCGCCAGAACACGCAAGCCGCAATTGGACAGCGGCAGGGGATGGCCGCGCGACATCGGCGAAGCCTTTGCCCGGCCACCAGGGCCTTACACGCTGGATGAGGTGGCATTCATTCTGGAGGAGGAGCCGGTTGAGCTGTTGAACGGCTGGCTGGTGCGACAAGAAATGACCGATCTTTACGAACGACGCTTCGTAAGCAACCTGGGGAGCGCCCTCGACCTGGCCGCACGCGAAGCTGGCTTTGGTCAGGTGCTTGGGGACCAGACAGAGTGCGTGCTATCGAATGGCAGCGTGGTGAAACCGGATGTGGCGCTCATCTCTTGGAAGCGAATGGCAACCGCAGTACCCATGGGGCCACTGCTGCGCCCGACCCTGATCGGAAGCCCTGAATTGGTGGTCGAAGTGCGGTCGCCGTCGAATCGGCGCACTCAGGAGATATTCAAGCGCTCCTTTTATTTCGCCAACGGGACCCGCATCGTGTGGGACGTTGACGACAAGAAGCGGGAGGTTTGGGTCTATCGCGCAGAACAGCCCGATCGGCCCGCCCATCTGCGCACGGATGACATGCTTACTTGTGAACCTCTGATTCCCGGCTGGCGGCGGCGCCTGGGCGATCTGTTCGAGGAACGGGTTTCAGCCAAGACCCTGGCGGGCGAAGTGGCTGTCAAATGGGTGGCCGAAGGCAAGGCGCAGGGCATCGCCGAAGGCAAGGCGCAGGGCATCGCCGAAGGCAAGACGCAGGGCATCGCCGAAGGTGAAAGTCGGGCGCTGCGCGCGCTGTTGCCCACCCTGGCTCGACTGCGTTTTGGCGCGGAAGTTCCCGCCGACCTGCCGGCAACCCTGGCTGCACTGAGCGATGAACAACTGCTGCGCCTGCAAACCGGCGTCGAAACGGCCGCCACATGCGCCGAATGGCTGGCGATGACCCTCGAATCCGATTCTGCGCCGCGGCCTTATAGCGCGGCAGGGTGAACTGACAGACCATGAACAAACGCGAGCGCCTGGCCGCGGCGTACAACGGCCAGCCCGTAGATCGGCCGCCCGTGGCGCTGTGGCGTCATTTTCCCGGCGATGACCAGGATGCAGACGACCTGGCCGCCGCGCACATCCATTTTCAGCGGTTGCACGACTGGGACTTTCTCAAAGTGACCCCAGCCAGCACGTTCATGGTGGACGACTACGGCGTGCAGACGGCCTGGCGTGGCAACGAGGAAGGTACCCGTGATTATGTCAGCTTCCCCGTGGCGCAGGCCGAGGAGTTGACCGCGCTGGCGCTGCTCGACGTGATGACCGGAAGTTACGCGCTGGCGCGCCGAGCATTGCAGCAGATCTGCAGCGCGGTTGACCCTGATGCCACCGTGCTGCAAACGATTTTCAGCCCGCTGTCGCAACTGAAAAAGCTGGCAGGCAGACGCCTGTTGCCCCTTCTGCGTCTGCATCCACAGGCGGTGCAGGTTGCGCTGGCCACGCTGACCGCCAACAGCCTGCGCCACATCGAATCGCTGACCACGATTGGCGTCGGCGGCATCTTCTACGCCGTGCAACACGCCTCCGCGCATCAGATGTCCAGGGCCGAGTATGCGGTCTTCGGACGCCCCTTCGATCTGCAAATTCTACAAGCCCTCCCCGCGGGTTGGTTCAACGTGCTGCACCTGCATGGCGCCGATGTCTATTTCGATGACGTGGCGGACTATCCGGTGCAGGCCATCAACTGGCACGATCGCGAAACCTGGCCGGACCTGACCACCGCGCTGACCCGCTTTCCTGGCGCCGTCATCGGCGGTATCCGCCAATGGGACACCCTGTTGCGCGGCGCGCCGGCGCAGATCAGGGCTGAGGCGCTCGATGCCTGCGTGCAGACCGGCGGACAGCGTTTCATCCTGGGCACCGGCTGCGTGGCGCCCATCACCGCGCCCGCGGCCAACCTCCGTGCCTTGCGCCAGGCGGTTGAAACCATGCCGTCCCACCGCCCGGCCGCGCACCGCATGCAGGACTAGCGCCGCGATGCATGTCTCCTATCGCTTCTGTCCACGCTGTTCCCAACCGCTGTCATGGGTCCCGCTCTTCGGCCGCGAGCGTCCGCACTGCCCGGCCTGTGGCTTCATCCATTTTCAGAATCCCAGGGTGGCCGTCGCGGTACTGGTCACCGACCACGACCGGGTTTTGCTCGTCAAGCGTGCGGTGGTGCCGCAAATCGGCTTCTGGTCCCTACCGGCCGGCTTCATGGACTGCGATGAGATGCCGCAGGCGGCCGCCGGTCGCGAGGTCGAGGAGGAGACGGGGGTGCGCATCGAGATCACCGAGTTGCTGGAAATTTTCCCGATGCCCCAGGGGGGCGGCATTGTCATCACCTACGCGGCGCGACCCGTGAGCGATGGCGCGGTGAGACCGGGCGATGATGTGAGCGATGCCGCCTGGTTTGCGCCGGCCGCCATTCCCGCCGATCTCGCCTTCGAGAGCACGCGCACCGTGCTGGCCCAGTGGCTGGCCGCGATCTGATCCCATCGCGCGGCGCTGCGCAACCGCCCCCACTCCAAAATCACAGGGAATTGATGATGCGAGTTGCCTATTTCGACTGTTTTGCCGGCATCAGCGGCGACATGACGCTTGGCGCGTTGCTCGACGCCGGTCTGCTGGTGGCTGATCTGCAGAGGGCGCTCAACGGCCTCAAGGTACCCGGTTGGCGTCTGGACGTGGCTCGCGTCACCAAGCAGGGCATTGCCGGGACACAGGTCAAGGTGCTGGTAGATGAGACCGCCGACCTGCCGCATCGCCATCTGGATGACATTCTGGCCCTGCTGGCGGCCAGCGATCTGGATGAGGTGGTGCGCGAACGTGCGACGGCGGTCTTCAGGCGCCTGGCTGCGGCCGAGGCGGCCGTGCATGGCAGTGACATCGCGCATGTTCACTTTCACGAGGTGGGCGCACTGGACAGCATCGTAGATATCGTGGGGGCCGTGGCGGGCTTGCATCTGCTGGGCGTGGAGCGCATCGTGGCCTCACCGCTGCCGTTAGGGCACGGTTTTGTGCGGGCGGCCCATGGTTTGCTGCCGGTGCCGGCGCCGGCCGTGGTGCAACTCCTGGCCGGCCGCGGCATCCCGGTGCGAGATCGCGATGTGACCGGCGAACTGGTCACACCCACGGGCGCCGCGCTGCTGGCCGAGTTGGCAGACGAGTTTGGCCCCTACCCGCCGATGACTGTGCATGCCACCGGTTTTGGCGCCGGACAGCGTGACATGCCCTATCCCAACCTCTTGCGCCTGGTGTTGGGCGAGACAGATGAAGCGCCAGCCGCCGCGGTCAGCACAGAGGCGGCCTATCAGGCAGACCGCCTGCTGCTGCTGGAAACAAACATTGACGACATGAACCCGGAAATCTTCGGCTACGTCAGCCAGCGTCTGTTTGCCGCCGGCGCGCTCGATGTCTGGCTGACGCCGATCTACATGAAGAAGGGACGCCCGGCCACGCTGCTGACCGCGCTGTGCGCAGCAGGTCAGGCTGACCGGATCACCGAGCTGATCCTCCAGGAAACGACCAGCCTGGGTCTGCGCCGCCAGGAGATCGAGCGCCTGTGCCTGCCGCGCACAATCGAGCAGGTAGAAACGCCGTGGGGACCGGTGCGAGTCAAGATCGCTCATCTTCCCAATGGTCAACGCAAGGCCGCGCCTGAGTATGAGGATTGTCAGGCCCTGGCCGCGCAGCACGGCGTGCCGCTGCGTACCGTCTATCAGGCCGCCAGCGCCAAAGCGTGATGCGCAAAAAAAAGGCTCCCAACCCCACCAGCCGTGAGATTGGGAGCCATTCACGCCCCGCCTACTGCTGCTTCACCTCGAACACGCTCCCATCGCTGCGTCCCCACACATCTGGGAAGTACATTTCATAGCCGGTGGCCGGCAGCGTCAGGAAACGACCCGGCAGGCTGGCTCGCATCTGGTAACGATAGGTGTAGGTGCCGCGCGGCAGATAGGTGGCAAAGAGCGCCACTTTCTCATCGCGCAGCTCACTGTGGCTGGGCAACCAGAAGTACCAGCCGTCGCTGCTTTCCTCTGGCTGCAACTCCGGCCCCTGCGCACTCGGCCGCGTCGTCTTCAGGCTGGTGTCAACCGCCTCCGCACCGGCCGGCAGCGGGTTCTCGATGACCACGTAGTGCAGATCGTTCGGCACCACCAGCGTCAGCTTGACGGCGATCACATCCCCGACGTTGGCGGCGGAGATGAGCGGGCAGGTTTCAGCGTCCTTCTGCCCGCAGTTTTCCAGGCGATACTCGCGATGGATGGAGATGCCACGGTCGCGCGCCTGAATCTGCTCCACCGGCAGGAAGTAGCGCAGATGCGCCGAGTAATACAAGCGCCCTTCGCCCGTCTGCTCCCCACTGGTGTAGCGCTCGAAGGTCAGCGCGTTGGCCCGGTCATTGAACATCTCAGTGACATCCCGGCGCAGCGTTACCGCTTGATCTACCGTTTGCGGGCTGACCGCGCCCTCGGCCAGCGACTCTCCGTTGAAGGCCACCCGGTACGAGTAGTTACCCTTCAACTCACCGCTTGCCACCATCCAATCGGTCAGGGCCAGAATGGACCAGACGGTCTCCTGGGTCGTTTCCCAGGCGCCAGCCTTGCGCACCGTCATCAGCCAGCGCACCGCGTTGGGGCCAATGGCATCTTCGGGCCGCAGCCGGGCAAACGTTGACAGGATGATCGCCGTGCTGCGGATGTCGGTGTTCATCGTCCAGTAGTCCACGTTCGTTTCCTGCCAATGGGCGCCGGTGGCGCTCTCGATGGCGGCCCCGCGCAGATCGTCCAGCAGGGTGGCGGCCAGCGCACGCAGACTGCTGGTGACGGCAGCCGTCGGCTCCGGCAGCGCCGTAGGCGCGGGCGTATTCGCGGGCGCATCGGGGTTTTGCCCAGCGGGGGTCGGCTGCACCGTCGGCACCGTCACAGTGACGGTGGTGGTGAAAAGCGGGGCCGGCGTGGGCGGCGTGCCCGCGCTTTGCGCCGTATCCAGCGCACTCAAGGCCAGGGCCAGGTAGGCCTTGCCGTAGTTTGCCAGGCGCTCACGCGCCTCGAACAGCGCGACCGTGCGCCCCACCGAGCCGCGACCGCCCTCGGCCAAGACGTAGAGCAGGAAGGCCTGCTGATTGGTCTCATAGCCGGCCAGGTCCTTGGGCGCCTTGAGCTGACGCTCCACAAAGCGCAGGCCGCGCTCCAGCACAGTGCTATCCACGGCGATGCCGGCCTGACGCGCCTGCACCAGGCCAAAGACCACATAACCGCTCACAAACGGGTTGCTCTCCTCGGCCGTCCACCAGCCCCAGCCGCCATCCACGTTCTGACGGTTGTAGAGGCGTTGCAGGCCAACCGCCACCTGCGATGGCAGCGCCTTAGCCAGTTCGGGCCGGTCAATACCCAACTGCTTGAGCGCGCGGTAGGTCATGACATTCGGCAGGAAGCGGCTCAGGGTCTGCTCGGTACACTCATACTGATAGTGCTCCAGGAAGTTCAGGCCGCTCTGCATGCCAGCCGCCAGCGATGGCTCCAGCTTGAGCAACAGCTCGCCCTGGTCCTTGATCGCGTTGGGCGGCAGCATGATGGATTCCAGGCGGCCGACGCCCTGGTCAACTTGACCCGAGGTCCCGACCACCTCCGACGTGGTGTAGCGGTAGACCGGCAGCTTGATCTGCACTGCGTCGTTCAGCGTGGCGGCCAGGGCCGTGAATTTGATCGTAACCTCATCGCCCGGCTGCACGGTCACAGGCCAGCGCAACTTGATCACGCCCTGTGCGGGTACGTCCACCGTTTGCTGCGGCGCGGCGCCCAGTTCCAGCCCCTGCGCCGACAGGCTGACATCGGTCTTCTGTGCTTCATCGGTGTTGTTGGTGACAATCACCGCAATCTCGGCCTGGTCGCCGGCCACGAAGAAGCGCGGCAGCACCGGCCGCACCAGCAGCGGCCGCGAAACCCGCACATCGGCCAGGCCCTCGCCCACGGCCGTGTCAGCCGAAACCGCCTTAGCCACCATGCGCCAGGTCGTCAGATTATCTGGCAGGCGCACACTGACGGTGGCCGTGCCATCCGCGCCGGTCATCACATCCGCGCGCCAGAGCGCGATATCCGGGAATTCCGAGCGCACAAGCATCAATCCACCATCGCCGCCGCCGCCACCGCCGCCCTTGGTGCCGCGGGCTTGCTGTTGGTTGATGCGATCAATGTTCAGCACCAGGGTGGCCGCGGTCAGCACACCCAGCCCGCGCTGGCGATAGAAGGCTTCGAGCAGGGGCGGCGCCATCGGATCGGCCAGAGCCAGCACCGCCTTGTCCACCAGGGCCAGGGACACCTCGGCCTGCACCGGCTTGCTCAGGTAGTCGAGCGCCTGCACGGTGAAACTGACCGTGTCGCGCGGACCGAGGTTGGTCGCGCTGGGGATGATGCTCAGTTTGATCTGCTGCTGGCCCGTGGAGACCGGCACGAGCGGGGAATAGCCCAGGCGGAACTGCGCCAGTTCATTGGACGCGTCGGACGCGTCCTGCCCCTTGACCAGCATCACCGAGATGAACACGTTGGGCGCGAAGATCGGTTCAATCGGCACTTCGACCGTTGTGCTGTTGGAGGTGAGCGTGAGCAGTTGATGGGTGTAGGTGCGGCCGCGCTCCACCGTGAGCAGCGCCAGGGCTTCACCCTCGAACGGCGACGGCACAAGCACGCGTGCGACATCGCCCGGCTGATAGCTCTGCTTGTCCAGGATCAACTCCAGGCGGTCGTTATTCTCACGCCGCCAGCTCACATACTCGTTGGGACTGCCGCTGACCCACAGGAACGCCGCGCTGCGCACCGGCCGGCCACGGGCATCCACAGCCGCCGCGCGCACCAGGTACTGCCCGCCTTGGGCCGGCTTCCACGAGGCTATCGCCTTGCCGTCGGGGCCGGTCGTGACCGTCGCCGTGAAGGCCGGTGTCTCTTTGACCTTGCTGGTCCAGAAGAAGCGTCCGCTGTCATCGCGCTCCTGTACGCTGAACCACTCCGCCTTGGCCACGGTGACCGTCAATGGCACGCTGGGCACCGGCTGACTGTCGGGGTCAACCGTGATCAGATTGACATCCATTGCCTTGCCGGCCAGGCCTACATAGTCCGCAGGCATCACACCGATATAGAAGTCGGCCAGATGCACGACCACGCTGGTGGAACCGGAGACCTCCTGGTTATTCAAATCCATCAGGGCGATCTCGAAGGTGAAGCGTTGACTCTGTTTCGCCTTGGGGTTTTGCGCCGGCACGCTGATCACGAAGCGCCCCTGCGCGTCTGTCTTGCCGGTCCCCTCCGCGATGCGCTCACCGTAAGGCCCGCTGGTTTGCAATCGCTCCCACGTGGTGATGTCGCTGAAACTGTAGTTGCCTTCGCCCTTGTAATCAAAATAGGCATCGGTGCTGAAGAGCGTCCAGCGCACGCTGGCATCCTTGACCGCGCCGCCAAAGAAGTAGTTGGCCTGGGCTGTCACGGTGATGGTGTCGCCCTGGCGATACTCCGGCTGGCCGGCATTGACGCTCATCTCGTACTCTGGCTTGCGATACTCCGCCACCTGGAACGCCGTGCTGCTGCCAAAATCAGGGCTGAGCTGGGCATTCACGCTGTAATAGCCCAGGCCAGCCTCATCGGCCAGCTTCAGTTCGCCATCGAAGGTGCCCAGTGGATTCAGCGCCAGGGTGCGGCGGAAGACCTCGTTGCCATTCTGATCGGTGATGACGATCGGAACCTGCTTGAGGTCCGGCAGACGATAGCGGGCGTCGTTGTCCAGGCGAATGATGCCCTTGAAGTAAACCGTCTGCCCCGGACGATAGATGGGGCGGTCGGTGTAGAGATAGGCGGTGTACGGCGCGACGTAGGTTTCGCCATAGAGGCCATTCAGGCCAAAGTTCCACAGATCAATGCCGTCGGTCCAGCGCGTATTGGCTACGCCGAAGTTGTCCTGACCCGGTTGGCCCACAAGCGCCAGCAGCGGGCGGTAAACATCGCGTGTCTCCAGGGTGGCCGTATAGACACCATCGGCATTAGTGACCCCGGATTTGCTCAAACCCCTCTCATCAAGCAGACGCACCGGCGCCTCGCCCACGGGTTGTCCCGTCTTCAGATCAGTGACCCAGACCAGGCTGTCACGCGGCGATGACTTGATGAAAACGTTGTAGCGCGAAACCGCGATGATCTGGCCGGGCGCTTCCGGGCTTTGCCCGTCTGCCGGTGGCTTGACCGGCGCCTCCGGCGAGGTCACGACCAGGTAGTAGAGGCCTGGCGCCAGGGGCTGGTTGCCGTCCAACACCAGCGGCTCGAACCACACCTGCGAACGATTGCGCTCGGATGGTGGCTGCACGCGCCACTGGCGCAGCAGATCCTTTTTGTCCTGGCGCGCCGTGCGTTGCGTCTCCCAACTGTTTTCACCGGTCAGGCGCAGGAATTGGGTCTCGCTCAGCTTGTACAAGGCGAAGTCAACGTTGCTAATGTTGCGGTGCAGAATGCTGGCGACGGTGCGGGTGTAGGCGTTGTAGGTGCCGACCGGCCCGGCCACGTTCAACTGCACAAACGGGTTGAAATCGCCGGTCGTGAAGGTCAACACCAGGTTACTGCCGAGCGTGTGGCCGTAGTTGTCACCCACGGTGCCCTTGAGGGTCACGGTGTAGGCGGTGCGGGCCTCCCACGGCCAGGTCACAAAGAGGCGATTCTCATAGGAATTGAAGTAGGTGACGACCTGCGTGGTGGTGAGAATGGGCGTAATCGTCACCGCGTTGGCAACCGTTGCCTCGCTGATGGCGCCGGTGAAGTAAATTTGCACCGCGCCCACCGGGTTCAGGTTGGTCTCGCCATTCTGCGGTTCGGTCTTCAGGATCGCAGGCAAGGCGATGACCCGGTACGACGCGATGACCGGCGACCGCAGAGCGCCAATGCCGCCAAAGGCCTGCGCATCGGTCGTGACCGTCAGGGTGTAGACAGCGCCAAAGGTCAACGCGGAGTCTGGCTTGAAGTTCAACTCGCGGCTGTTTTCGGTCCAGGTGAACTTGCCGGTCGCCGCGCCCTGCTTGCTCACCAGGCTGAAGGCCGTCTGCGTGCTGGCCTGATCCATCGGCTGGCTGAAGGTGATGGAGAAGGTCTGCGACGGTAGAATGGCGCTGGCGTTTGCCTCCGGCGTCACCTGCTGCACCATCGGGTTGGTCGTGGTGAAGCTCCAGGCAAATGGCTCGGCCAGGACGCCGCCCGTGGTGTCGGTCAACGCGCTGGTCACGCTGACCGAGTAGGTCGTAGCCGCCAGCAGAGGCAGGTCTGACTTGAAGCTGTAGACGCTGGTGTTGATCCAGCGTCCGCTGCCCTTGATCGCCGGTGTAAACGTCAACGGCTGCGGCAGGTCCTTCTGCTGATCCACGCTGGTCAGCGACACAACGGGCCGGTTGAAGACCAGCGTGATGCCGGTGTCGGTGGCAATGTCCTGCGCACCGTTGGCCGGATTGGTACTCGTCACTTCCAGGTAGCCCACGGTGACAAAGCGAAACTGCACCGGCTGATTCATGGCCAGGCCGGCGCTGCTCTTGGCGCCCGCCACGGTGATGTCGTAGCGCGTGGCACGCGCCAACGATTTGCCCGGCGTCCAGACCAGGGTGTTACCCATCACCTCGGTGGAACCAGGCGCTTCCGGCATGATTTGGAAGGAGGTCTGCGTGGCCGTCGGATCCATAGCCTGGTCGAATGTGATGCGCACCGAGGCATCGAGTGGCTGTTCTTCGCCGCGTTCCGGCTGCACCGCCACCACAGTGGGCGGCAGGGGCACAGCCGTTGCTTCCGGTGTGACGACCGGCGGCGTGAGCTTCAATGGAATGGGGCTGCTGATCGGTTGCGGCGTCGCGTCGCGCGGCGCCGGTAGGGTCGCCGTCGGCTGCGCACAGGCGCTGAGCAGCGGCCCCACGACCAATAAGACCAGAAAAACAAGATTGACGAGTTGCGATTTTGGCGTTTGCTTGAATCTCATGACTTCCTTCTCCTCGGCTCAGAACCCGTTCAGAAACCGGGTTTCTCGATAGATCAGCCAATCACCGTGATCGTGATCGGCGCACTCTGAATCGTTTCGCCAGCGGTTGTGATCCCAATGGCTTGGAACGTGTACTCGCCCGCCTGCAATTGCCACCAGGCGCTGGCGTAGGTGGCTTGCTGCTGCCACAGGGGGCGACCGTTCACGGTCAAGGTCAGCTCACGCAGCGGGAGGGCGCTCTGCGCGGCAATCTCGATCTGCTGTGTGTCCGCGGGCGCGGCGCGGCTCAGGCGATAGACGCGTGCGGGGTCCGGGCTGGTCAGGGTCAAGCTCACGCCGCTTGCCAGGGTGGCGTCGCGACCAGGGGCCATGCGACCTCCCGCAGGTAAGGCCGCAGTCTGCGCTGGTAGGACGATCTCTGCCAGCGGCGGCGGCTGGGCGATGTCGTGCGCTCGCGCCCATTCCTGCAACTCCGGTGGCAACGCCCAGAAGACCTTGTCCAGGCGATACGCGGGAGGTGTCTCGGGCGTGGCCCGCTGCATAGTGCGGCCGTCCAGGCTGATGCGTTGGTGCATGGTGTCGGCCTGCGTGGGCGCGCACGCCTGGCCGGGACAGGCGATGAAAATCTCCTGGCGCCGATAGGGGCACAGGTCGGTGGGCAGCAGGCCCGAATCGCTGCAAATCTCCATCTCCACCAGGCCTGGGGGGCGCTCGAAATCTTGAGCCGGGGTGTTGTGCAGCACCGTCTCCATAAAATCGTGCCAGATGGGCGCCGCGCCGGTGACCCCGCTGACGCCGATCATCGAGGCGTTGTCCGCGTTGCCCACCCACACACCAACCACCAAATCTGGAGTATATCCCACCGTCCAGTTATCCTTCCAATCAGTGGTGGTCCCCGTTTTGACTGCGGCCGGCCGGTTGCCCGAAAGGCGCAGCAGGCTGTTGCGGCCAAAGGTGCGCACGCGCGCCTCGTTATCGCTCAGAATGTCGGTGATCAGGTAGGCCACCTGTGGACTGAGCACTTGCGCGCCTGGCCCGGTTGGCCCCATGCCCGGCAGGGCCTGACCGTCGCGGTTCTCGATCTTCAGAATGGCAACCGGCGACACCCGGCGGCCGCCGCTGGCAAAAGCGCCGTACGCGGCGGTCAACTCGAGCAGGCGCACTTCGCCTCCGCCCAGGGTCAGGGCCAGGCCCAGGGCATCCGTCTGCACGAACGAGGAGATGCCCAGGCGCTGCGCCTGATCCACCAACGCCGGCACGCCGATGAATTGCAGAACCTTGACCGCGGGGATGTTGAACGAATTGCCGAGGGCATCGCGCAGCAGCACCGGGCCGTGGAAATCGAGATCGTAGTTCAATGGAACATACGGCTCGCCCTCACGCGTGGGAAAAACGGTGCGCACGTCAGCCACCAGCGTGGCTGGATTGAGCGGCGCGCGGCCGGCCGCCTGCGCACGAGCCGGGTCGAACGCGGCAGCGTAAGTCAACGGCTTGATCGCGGAACCGGGCTGACGCAGGCTCAAGGCCGCGTTGACATTGCCCTGGATACGATCATCGAAGTAGTCGGGGCTGCCGACCAGGGCCAGAATCTCGCCGGTCTGCGGATCGAGCGCCACCAATGCGGCGTTGTCCACGCGGCGGCTGAGCGGCGCCCGGCGATCCTCCTTGAGTTGGCGCAGGCGGCGCTGCACGATGGCCTGCCCCTCCTGCTGCCAGTCAAGATCGAGAGTGGTGGTGACGCGCAGGCCGCCCTGGCGCAGCGCGTCCACGCCGAGCTGCTGTTCGAGCAGGCTGCTGACGTACATCACAAAATGGGGCGCGCGGATAGGAAACGTGTTGGTGTTGAATTGCAGCGGCTCTTGCCGGACTAAGTCAGCCTGTGCGGCTGACAGATAGCCCTGTTCCACCATCAGGCTGAGCACCGTGGCCTGGCGCTTGCGCGCGGCGCCAGCATCCAGCAACGGATTGTAGCGCGCGGGTGACTGCAGCAGGCCGATGAGCAGGGCGCACTGGGCAGTGTCCAACTCACGGGCCGACGCGCCCAAGTAGGCCTGACTGGCCGCCTCCAATCCGACGGCAAAGTTGCCAAAGTAAACTTGATTGAGGTAGAGCGCCAACAGTTGATCCTTGCTGTAGGCTTGCTCCAGACGCCAGGCCAGCCAGGCTTCACGCAGCTTGCGACGCAGGGAAAGCTCGTAGCGCTCCTCTGCGCTCATCAGCAAATTGCGGGCCACCTGCTGCGTGATGGTCGAGGCGCCGCTGACCGTTTCACCGGCCTGGGTATTTTGCCACAGCGCACGGGCGATGGCGCTGAGATCAACGCCTGGATGCTGGTAGAAGTGCTTGTCCTCAGTGGCCACGGCGGCCTGGCGACAGGCCAGCGGCATGTCAGCCAGGGGCACCGACGCCTGCTTGCTGCCGCTGGGGTCAATCACCTCGTACAACAGGCGGCCGTGGCGGTCCAGGATCAGCGTGGATGGCCGCTGCACGCGCTGCGCCACCGCTCCTGGCCCGGGTAGATCGGCCAGAAAGATGGCGTAGATCACCCCGGCCGTCAGCAGGGCCGTGAGCAAAAAGAAGATCATCAATTTGAAGGCAAGTCGCAAACGTTGTGTCATCAGCAAAAAATTCCTGAATCCCAAACCAGACGTGGGGTGGTCTCATCGTCAAACAAAACGTGCCACGCTTGGGTTTGGTTCCTACGGCCACCTCATGAACGAGTGATGGCAAACGGACGCCGCGCCACCCACCGCGCCAGGCGGTCGCGGAAAATCTTGGCATTGTGGCGGCGGTCAACTGGAAAGCCAGGGTGGAAAGCGAAGCTGGTCAATCGAGATGTCAGAACAAACCGGACCCCAAGTGTACGGAGTTCCGCGACAAACTGAGCACGGGCCTGGACCGTGCGTGGGAAATGCCCTGGCAGCGGCTCGATCAAGATGACGGGCTGCGGTCCGCCTGCGGGAGCGTCTCTGTCCGACGGACCGGGCACCAGCGCCGAACGATAAACCCGTGGATGCTGATTGAACACGTTTTCGACGGGGTCGCTGAACAGCGGCGAGCCAGCGGGCCACTCCAGCCGATCGGCCTTGCGGCCACAAAACCACACCCGCCCCTGCTCATCAAGATAACCGACATCGCCGGTGCGGTGCCACGTGCCCTCAGCAGCTGGAATTTTCGCCAGGCGGTCGGCCTGCGGGCGCTGAAAATAGGCCACAGAGACGGCGGGACCGCGTACAACGATTTCCCCCGCCTGTCCGGGCGGCAGCCGCAGCGCCTGATCCCAGGCCGCCAGCGGCGCGTCGGTGATGCGGATGATCGCCAATTCGATGCCCGGCGCCGCTCGCCCCACACAGGTGCCGTGGATCGGCCCAGGGCGGGCAGCGCGGGCCGCCAGAATTTCCGCGCCTAACGGCGCGGTCATCGTCAGAGCTTCGGTGGCGCCGTAGGGAGTGCAGGTGTCGCCGCCCGGCGCCAGCAGGCCGCGGAAGCGTGCCAGCAGCGAGGCGCGGACCGGGGCGCCGGCCATCAGGACGCGACGCAGCGTGGGCAGGGTGATCTGCTGCGCCTGGCAGTAGCGCGTGACCGGTTCCCAGAGCGCGGGGGAGCCGAAGGCCAGGGTGACCCGCTGGTCGTGAATCATCTGCACGAGGCGCGCCGGGTTGACCTGCGCCGGCCGCGTGACATCCAGGTCGGGCAGGGCGGCGGTGAGGCCGAGCAGGATATCGAACAGGGCAAAGAGCGGAAAAGCGGCGAGGTCAATGTCGTCGGCCCGCGCGCCGAACAGATCGCCCAATTGTGCCAGCAGAGCGGCGAACATGCTGGTTGTGTAAATGGCGCCCTTGGGCAGGCCGGTGCTGCCGGTGGTGTATGTCACCGCCACGGGGTCGTGCGGGGCGACAGAGGCCAGAGGAAATGGCTGCGGTTGTGGCCGATTCATGTGCGGCAGACCAAAGCGCCCAGGCCAGCGGCGCGCGACGGTGATCCAGGTGCGGACAGAGCGGAACGCCCGCGGCGCGGCCAGGCGCGTTGCATGCACCAGGGGGATGCCGATGACGGCCTGCGGCTGCGCCTCGGCCACGCAAGTGAGCAGGCGGCGAAAACCAACCGTGGGATCAATGAAAATCGGCAAGGCCCCGATCTTGAGCAAGGCCAGGGCAATCAGGAGCAAATCGAGGCCCGGGCGCACAAACAGCAGGGTGCGAACGCCCTGTTGCACGCCAGCCGCGGCCAACCCGTGGGCATAAGCGTCGGTCAGCGCTTCCAGGTCGGCGTAGGTGCGCGTGGCGTAGACAGGGCGACCATCAACCTGACGCCGCGCCACGAAGATGACCGCTGGCTTCTGTGGTTGCTGTTGTGCCCAATGGCGCAGGTGGGTCGCCAGGTTGTGCTCACGGTCGGGTTCTTGGCGGACGCGCTGCCCGCTGCTGCAATCGTTCGAACTGATCTCCTGCACCGCCACTCTCGATGTCCACCTCCACAACCACTGGTCCGCGCAGCCGACGGATTCCCTACCGAAAGGGCACTATGTCTGCTTTTCACCCTGGGCTGGCAGCGCCAATGTGCTGGCGCGATAAACACGCTGCCATTCGCTGAGCGTTGGCGCGACCTTGAGTCCCTCGTGTAGCGCGCGCAAGATGCCAACATCCTCGATTCGATAGATGTCTGGCAGCAAAGCGATGCCCTCGCTACCATACTTCAGTTCCAGTCCCAGTTCAATACCGGCCAGCAGCCCTTGGCGTAACCCTGTCGCCTCCCCTGCTGCATGCCCTGCTGGATGCCCTGCTGCATGCCCTGCTGCATGCCCTGCTGCATGCCCTGCTGCATGCCCTGCTGCATGCCCTGCTGCATGCCCTGCTCAAATCCCTCGTGCAATCCCTGCTCCAATCCCCTACGCATTCCGATGCGCTCAACGCTTGTGATATAAGTCATGTGTCGTTCCTCCTCATAGGCTGCAATCTCCTGCCACACATCGGCCTCGACAGCATCTGGTAATGCAAGAACCCAGTCAATAAAGCGAAACAGGTTCAGGATTTCCTGCCGTTCGACCCCTCGCTCATGGAGCTGATGAATCAGTGCCAGCTTCCACATCTTGCGTTGTTGAACATCGTCTCTTGTCTCTTGCGCCTTCAAGTGCGCCATCACCACGGTGGCAAAAGGGTTCTTGCTTGCGGTCAGGTCGCCCCAGTGGGCGGCGTAATCCAACAACTTCACCGCCGGAAAGTGAAACGCCACTCTGCTGCCCCATAGGTCGTATCCATATTCATTGGGGCGCCAGGTTGCGCTGCGGTCCGCCAGTACCACCAGGCTCGCCACTCGCCGTTGGTAACGGTCGAACAGGCGATAGTTGTACACGTAAATCCGCTCCGCAAACGCAGGTTCGTATTGTCCCTGCACTTCGATGTGGATCAATACCCACGCTTCCTGCCCGTCCGCCTGCCAAACTCGTACCAGCTTATCGCCGATACGCCGCCCCAACACCGCGTCACGCACCACCTTCTGCAGTTCCTTGTCCAGGAATTCGTACCCCTTATCCCAGTCAATGCCTGCCCAGACCGCAGGAAAGAAGAAGTTCGTGAACTGCTCGAAGTAGGTCTCCAGCACGTCTTTCCAGGGGGTATCGTAATCGGCCTGTAGCTCTTTCGTTGCTCCTGTCACAGCCACCTCTTTCCGCGCTCAGAGTATAGCACATCAAGATCGTCCCATGCAACCCACAACGCAGGCAATCATCCCGCCAGCGCTTTGTCAATCTCCGCCTTGGTGCGCGCGATGGCCGCGGCCAGTTCGTCGTCGCTGGTCTTGAGCTGCGCCAACTGATCCTCCAGTTGGTTCAGCGTACGCACGTAGCGACCGCGCAGTTGGCCTTCCTCGCCCTGCTCTTTGAGCGCCCCCAGGTTACCCTGCACCACCTTCTGCTGATTGAAGATGGCCTGACGGTTCGTCTCGTTCTTGCGCACGCTCGTTTCGTGCTCAGCCAGGCGATCGTGCAGCGCCAGGATCGCCTTGATGCGATCGAAGGCGGCTTGATCGAGCAGATGGTCGCGCAGCCAGCGTTGCAGGGTATCGAAGCGTTGATTGCGAACCTCTTCCCGCCGCGCCACCAAGCGGCGCTGGGCGGCCGTAAACACGGCCACGCTGTGCGCTTTGACCTGCACCAAGTAACGATAGGCATCGGCCGTGGTTTCGACCGGGTCAGGCGTGTCGAACGGGGTGTAGTTGGCCAGGCGCGGGTGCTCCAGGGTCACGTTGACCGCCTGGTCGTTGCGGTTCTCGACGCGGTAGGTGACGCGCTGGATCTGATATTCCTGCAAGGAAAGCAGCCCATTGGCGATGTTGACCGAAACCAGCAACTGCTCGTTGGTCGTCTCCTCCGTCACCTTGACGCCCAAGTCAACCGCGTAAGCCAGGAAGATTTCGCCGCCGGGCGCGGTGAAGGGAAGCATGGCCTCGCCCGCGTACTCGCCGGCCTCCACCACCGTCAATGGCCCGCGCTCCAGGGTCAAGCCGGTCTCATTCTTGAAACGCGCGGTAATGACGGGGTTCAGCGGGTGCTTGCAACCATTGTAGATGCGCTCCTTGCGTAGGGCCGGCTGCGCCTGCAGAATCGGCACCATCGCCGAGCGCCCGCGCTTGACCGTCACCGGGTTGGCCACCACGTAGCTGAAGAATTCGCCTTGCGCCTGGCCTGTTGCCGCCACCACGGTAGATTGAGAAAGATCGGCTGCGCTCATCTTGGCGGCAGGCGCCGGCGCTTGCCGCTCATCGGCCATCATCGTGCGGCCCAGGGCACGCACACCGCGCATCGCGGGCGGGGGAGATGACAACGCCTCAGCAAATTCCACCGGCCGCGCCACCGCGCGCGCCTCTTCCCTGACCACCGGCCGCTCCGGGGTAAAGGGCGTGTAGAGATCGTAAATAAAGCTGACCGGCATCCCGGCCACAAAGGTCAGATGCACATTTTCCAGATCTTCATCGAAGGTGTTGTCGAACAGCCCCCACCCCTGCAAAAGACTCAGCGGCTTGCCGTCCTGCTCATCGGCTACCAGGCGATAGCTGACCCGCCAGATGGGGCTAGGCGCAATGTAACTGACGACCAGGTCAGAGGGGCCAGGCGCCAGGCGCACCGTGACCGAGCGCTTCTCGTCCTCCATCAGGCTGGTGTCGAGAAAATAGGCCAGGTCGCCGGCGGCGCGTGCGTCCACCAGGTTCAGTTGGCGGATATCGCTGACGGGAAGGGTGCGCACCGCGGCCTGACCGGGAACAAAAATCGAGAGGAGCGTAGCGGTCAGCGGCTCACGCTTGCCGGGTAGGTCCACGCCCACCGCGATACCGGCCAGGGTTTCACCGGCTGTGATCACTTCGACCGCGCGGCCGCGCACATCGCGCAGCAGATCGCGCAGGCTGGCGCCGTCCGAGAGTTGAATGGACGAGCGGGCCAGGAGCGCGGCCTTATCCTCCGGCGTGGCGTAATCCATGCCGAGCACCTGGCCGCCGCCCACGGTGAACGCGGTCAGGCTCTTGAGGATGTCGTTCATCTCGTCCCTGCGGAACTGCAAAGAAGCCATGGCAGTGGAGGCAGTGGAGGCAGTGGAGGCAGTGGATGAAGTGTCGGTGTCCACTGTGCCCCGGCGCTGATAAAAACCGACGCCATGTTTGTAGAGAGTCATCTTGACAATGGGAAGCGTATTCATGAGCAAGCGCCTTTCTGTGCAGAAAAACAAAACATCGGAAGCCGGCGGTGGCTTCCGATGTCAATGGTGTCAATAAAAACCGATGGCCAGCCGGCCTCAAGCTATGGTCCTGCCGGGGCAGGTGCGGGTAGTGAGTGCCCGGTCAGACCTGATGAACGCGGCAGTAAGCCGAACCGGCCAGGGCGACATTTTTGCACGAACGGCCCGATTTGGTCACGGCCACACAGGGTTGCGGTGTTGCCAGGGTCACGGGCATCTCGATCTGCGCCGCGTGCGTGCCGTTGATCGGCACGGTGGGCGTGAACAACACCGGTGGTTCCGCGACGACTGCGACTGCCGTCTCAATCAGAGTCTCATGCACGAGCAACGGCACGGCCGGGGCCTCTGGCACCGCCAAAGCCTGCATGAGATCTTCCACGCCTGCGGTCGCAGCCGGCTCATCTACAGCGATGGTCTCGACCGGTTGTCTGCGCCGGCGCGGCTGTTTGACCGGGGCGGGTGTGACGGTGGGGCTGTCCGCGGCCTGGTCCGGGGCGGGCGTGGCCGCAGCCGGTTCGGTCGGAGCCGCCAGCGCAGGGTGCGCCAGGGTTTGTGTCTGCTGGGCGAAGGCTAACAGATCCACAAACTCCTGTTCGAAATACTCGTTGATCTTTTCTGGATCGGGTACCAAGCCGGTGTCGGTCGCAATGCCGAGCACCACCGTGTCGTTGTAGCTGAAGATGCTGACGCCCAGACCCATGCGACCCGACTGCGGCACCCAAAACATGTTTGTGACGATCTTCTGACCGGCGAAGTAGACTGCCTGGCGCGGGCCAGGCACGTTGGTCATCACGGCCGAGGACTTCATGCCGAAGATGTTGACCATCTGATCGGCCACTTGAATGGGCATCAGGCCCAGGGTATTGAGAATCTGAAAGGCGACGAGCGCTTCCGGCGTGTTCTTGATGTCGTCCATGCGCTGCTTGAGCTCGTGCAAGCGCTCCCTCGGGTCAACCAGGTAGATGGGCAGGGAGAGGTAGATGAGGCCAAAACGATTGCCCAGCTTGTACGCCTCTTCGAGCGGCCGCAAGTTGACAGGCACCATGGCGCGGATATTGATGCCGTCGGTTGGGTCGTCGCGAAATTCCATGTATCGGCGCAGCGCGCCGGTCATCGCCGTCAGCAGCACATCGTTAACCGTGCCGCCCAGCGCCTTACCAATGAGCTTAACGTTGGCTAGTGGGATCGCTTGGGACCAGGCGACACGCTTGGACACGCCCAGGGAACCCTTGTAGACCGTGTGCGGATCAGGGCCGAGAAGCAGAATCTTGCCCAGGGCGGCTGCCGCACTGGCGCCTTGGGACGCCAAATCCAGGGCGTGACTGGGGTTGGTCAGTGTCTCCAAACCTTCATGAATCAACGTATCAGTCACCTTGCGTGCGGTGGAAACCATGCCCAAGGCGCTGCGCAGG
Organism: Candidatus Amarolinea dominans; assembly: GCF_016704685.1. Classification (NCBI taxonomy): domain Bacteria; kingdom Bacillati; phylum Chloroflexota; class Caldilineae; order Caldilineales; family Candidatus Amarolineaceae; genus Candidatus Amarolinea; species Candidatus Amarolinea dominans. The sequence goes on along the minus strand of NZ_JADIZS010000005.1, from coordinate 56,877 downwards.
GTACTCTCCAGCCAACCAGGCGAGTGGCGTTCCTGGCGTTCGGGGGGCGTCGGGTAGGGCGCATCGGGGTCGGTGTCGGTACTGGAGAGCATGACGTGCATCAGCGCGATACCATCGGCGATGCAGTGGTGCAGCCGCATGAGCAAGACGCTGCCTTCGCCGTAATTTTCGATGTAGTGCATCTGCCACAACGGTTTGGAGAAATCGAGCGGCGTACTCATCAGGTCGCTGATAAAATCTTGCAGCGCGGTCTTGTCCCCCGGAGGCGGCAGAGCAATCCGGTGGATGTGAGAGTTGAGATCAAAATTGCGATCGGTGATCCAATAGGCCTTGTTGCCTTGCCTCACCACCTTGTGCCGAAAACGGCTGAAGCGTTCTACCCAGCGATATTGCACGGTATCGCGCAGACGCGTGAAATCAACCGGTTTGTCGAAAATGAAAAGGCCCGACACCATCATCAGATTGGTGGAGTCCTCCATGTGTAGCCAGGCCGTATCTACGTTGCCCAGCGGAATTCCATAGCGGATACTGTCACTCATAGCCCCTCCTTGAACGTCCCCTCTTACTTGCCAGGAGCGTTGATTCTTGCCTACACTATAAATCCTACGCACCAAAATGTCAATCCGCTTCAAGCGCCTGCGCAAGATCCGCGATGATGTCGGCCGGCTCCTCGATGCCCACGGAGAGGCGCACCAGGCCCTCGCCAATGCCAACCAGGGCGCGCTGCGCAGGCGTCAACGCGCGGTGCGACGCCATGACCGGGTAGAGCAGCAGGCTGTAGACATCGCCCAGCGACGTGCCGGTCAGCAGCAGGCGCGCGCGTTCGAGGAAGCGCCGCACCTGCGCTTGCCCGGCGTCGCGTATGACGAAGCTCACCATGCCGCCGTAGGCTGATTGGCCGTCGGGCGCCTGCAACAACTGTGCGGCCACCGCGTGCTGCGGATGGCCGGGCAGGCCGGGGTAGTTGACCTGCGCCACGCGTGGATGCGCCCCCAACCAGGCGGCTACCTGCAGCGCAGACGCGCAGTGCTGGCGCATGCGCAGCGGCAGCGTCTTCAGCCCGCGCAGGGCCAGCCAGGCCTCGAAGGGCGAAAAATTGGCGCCCAACATCTTCAGTTGGTCGGTCAGGCGCGCCTCATGCACCCGCCCGGTCACGACCGCACCGCCCAGCACATCGTCATGCCCGCCGATGTATTTGGTGACCGAATGGACCACAAAGTCAGCCCCATGCTCCAGCGGGCGCAGCAAATAGGGCGTGGTGAAGGTGCTGTCTACGATGACCATCGCTCCGGCCGCATGGGCCAGATTCACCAGGGCCGGCACGTTCGCCACCTTGAGCAGCGGATTGGAAATCGTTTCGCACACCAGCACCGTGGGCGCCGTGGCGCGCAGCACCGCGGCCACTTCATCCAGGTTGGTGACATCCACAAAGTGGGTGGTCACCCCCTGCTCTTTGAGCAGGCGGTCGAGCAGGGTGTAGGTTGCGCCATAGCAGTCGCGTGCGGCCACCACGCGGGCGCCCGCTTGCACCCCCGCGGCCAACAACGCCGCAACCATGGCCGCCATGCCCGACGCGTAGGTCAGCGCGACGTCGGCGTTTTCCAGGTCGGCCAGGGCCACTTCGAAGGCGTGTGTCGTCGGGTTGCCGTAGCGGCGGTAGACAAAACCATCCCTGGCGCGGCCGAGGACGGCGTCCAGGTCCTCCATCGCGTCGTACAGGTAGGTCACAGCCGGGTGAATCGGCGTGGTGGTGGGTGTATAATCAGGCGCGGGCAGGCGCTCGCCGGCGTGAACTGCACGCGTAAACAGACTCGTCATCGAAATGTGGCTCCCTTCGCACTTGGCGTGACGCGGCGGCGCTGACGACCGGCGCTGCTGGTGTACCAGTGTACCCCCGCGGCGGCGCCCTGTCAAAACCGATTCCGCAAGAGTCCTGGCAATATCTATTTTTTGGCCTGACCCGGCTTCTTGTGGTACGATTAGCCGAGCACAGGCCACAAGAATCATGCGCTTAATCTCTTGGCTGTCCAACCTCATCCGATAGGAATTGCGGCGATGACGATTCACCTGACCCAAACGAAGCCTCCCGTCCTTTCTGTCGTGCTTCCCGTCTTTTCTGTCGTGCTTCCCGTCTTCAATGAACGCGAGAGCCTGGCGGAACTCCATCGGCGCCTGAGCAGTGTCATGATCGCGCTGGCCGAGCCGTATGAGATCATCTACGTGGACGATGGCAGTCGCGACGGCTCAGGCGACCTGCTGGCTGCCATCCAACAGAATGATGCGCAGGTGCGCGTGCTGCACCTGTCGCGCAATTTCGGTCACCAGGCCGCTATCAGCGCAGGGCTTGACCATGCGAGCGGAGATGCCGTCATCGTACTGGATGCCGATCTGCAGACCCGCCGGAGGTTCTGCCCGCTGCTGGCCCAATGGCGCCTGGGCTTCGATGTGGTCTACGCGGTTCGCCGGGAGCGCAAGGAGAACCTGTTCAAACGCAGCGCCTACGACATCTTCTACCGCCTCCTGCGCCAGGTCGCTAACGTCGAGATTCCGCTCGACGCCGGTGATTTTTGTGTGCTCGATCGCCGCGTGGCCGACGTGCTGCGCAAAATGCCAGAGCGCAACCGCTTCATGCGCGGCATTCGCAGTTGGATCGGTTTTCGTCAGATCGGCGTGCCCTACAATCGTGCGGCCCGCTTTGCCGGTCAACCCAAGTACAGCCTGCTCAAACTCCTGCGCCTGGCTTTCGATGGCTTCTTCTCCTTCTCCTACCTGCCGCTGCGCCTCGCCTCTCTGTTTGGCCTGCTCGTCTCGTTCCTGGGTTTTCTACTCTCCGTGTGGACGGTTTACAAACGCTTCACCCTGCCCGAGTTCCCCTCCGGCTTTGCCACCATCGTCGTGGGCGTGATGTTCCTGGGCGGCATCCAATTGATCGCCCTCGGCGTCATCGGCGAATATGTCGGTCGCATCTTCGATGAAGTCAAGCAGCGCCCGCTCTACATCATCGGTGAACGCCGGGGATTCGATGATGAGCGTCAGGCCCCGGATGCTTGAGGAGACGCCCACAACCGCCATGCGCATCCTGATGTTGGACAACGAATTCCCCCCGCTCGGCGGTGGCACCGGTGTGGTCAACTACCACCTGCTGGACGAACTACGTCACCGCGTCCCCCCCATTCACGTGGATCTGATCACTTCCAGCCGCTCCAGGCGCCGCTTCGAATATGAAGAAATGACGCCAGCAATCCGCCTGCACAAGGTGCCGGTGGACAACCGTAACATCCATCACTCAACCAATGTCGAACTGCTGCGCTACACCTGGCGCGGCTACCGCTACGCGCGACGCCTGGCCGCACGCGCACCCTACGACCTGTGCTTTGCCTTTGCCGGGGTGCCGGCCGGGGGCATCGCCTGGGCGTTGCGACGCACGCTGGGCCTGCCGTACATTGTTTCTCTGCAAGGCCCGGATGTGCCCGGTTTCGAAAACCGTTACCGTTATGTCTATGCCGCCTTGACGCCCTTCATTCGCCAGATCTGGCGCGAGGCCGCGGCCGTCATTGCCATCAGCCAACGGCACCGCACCCTGGCCTGGCAGACTGCGCCCGGCCTGCCCATAGACATCATCGTCAACGGCGTTGACCTGGCGCAGTTCACGCCGGTGTCTCAGGCGCCGCGGCCTGCAGGCACGCCGGTCACGGTGCTCTGCGCAGCGCGGCTGATCGAGCGCAAGGGGCAGCAACACCTGCTGGGCGCGCTGGCCCGCCTGGCGAGCCAGGGCGTGTCCCTGCGTGTCATCCTGGCCGGCACCGGCGACGCCGAGCCGCTGCTGCGCCAGCAGGCGCAAACCCTGGGCCTGCAGGACAAGGTCCAATTCCTCGGCTTTGTGGAGCGCAGCGCGATGCCCGCGGTCTATGCGCAGGCTGATATCTTTTGCCTGCCTTCTTTCAATGAAGGCATGTCCATGGCCCTCCTGGAAGCCATGGCGAGCGGCCTTCCCGTCATTGTCACCACAACCGGCGGCCTGGAAGAACTGCTGGATGGCAACGGGTTGGTCGCGCCCTGGGCCGACGTTGAGGCCCTGGCCGGCGCGCTGGCAACCCTGGCGCAGGATGACCCACTACGCGCCGAGTACGGCCGCCGTGGCCGCCAGATCGCTGAGCGCTTCGCCTGGCCGGCGATCGTCCAGCAGTATGTGCAGCTCTGCCAGCGCGTGCTCGACCGCCAGCCTGGCAGGAGTCGCCATGACGCCCACTAGCCGCCGCGACGCCGCGCCGCTGCGCGTGACCCTCATCAACCTGTGGCCGCGCGGCGGCATGGCGCACTACACCGCCGCGCTGGCCAACGCCCTGGCCCAGGAGCCGGGCGTGCGCGTGACGGCCGTGGTGGCACAGGCGCCCGCGCCGCTCGGCTTTGCGCCCGCCGTCACCCTGGCCCCGGTTGACATTCCCACCGGCAACCGCCTGGCAGACCTGGCGCGCCTGCCGCGTCAACTGCTGCACGTGCCCGCGTATCTGCGCACCGTGCAGGCCACCGCGCCCGACATCATCCACGCCAACTTGAGCACGCACCCCTGGGAACTGGCCACGCTGCCCTGGCTGCGCCGGCGCTGGCCGCTGGTAGTCACGCAGCACGAGGTCAGCATCAAACCTGGCGAGGGCGGCTGGCGCAAACGTTGGAACGTGTGGGCCGGGCCACGCTATGCGCACCACCTGTTTGTGCATGGACAGGCGCTGGCCGCGGAACTACAGCGCACGCGGTTGGCGCCGGCCGCGCGCATCAGCGTGTTGGCGCACGGCTGGTACGATTTTCTGACCCAGTGGGCTGGCGCCCAGGACGAAGAGCCGCACACCGTCCTGTTTTTTGGCCGCATCAAGGCGTACAAGGGCCTGGAGTACCTGGTCGAGGCCATGCCGCTGGTGCAGGCGGCCGTGCCAGATGTTCACTTCCTGGTCGTGGGCGGCGAGGGCGACATGGCGCCCTATCGCCGTCTCCCTGGCGCCCAAGCGGCGGCCGTGACTTGGGTCAACCGCTTTGTGGAAGATGCGGAAGCGGCCGCCTTCTTCCGCCGCGCCAGCCTGGTGGTGCTGCCCTACACCGACGGCAGCGCCTCGGGCGTCATTGCCGCGGCCTATGCCTTTGCCCGCCCGGTGATTGCCACCCGCGTCGGCAGCCTGCCCGAAGCGGTGGTGGATGGCGTCACCGGGCTGCTCATTCCTCCGCGTGACGCCGCCGCCCTGGCCGCGGCCATCAGCGGGCTGCTGAGCGATGACCCGCGCCGCCGCGCCCTGGGCGCAGCCGGCCGGCAGTGGGCGCAGCAGCATCTTTCCTGGGCAGATATTGCCCACCAGACTGTGGCGGTCTACCGGCAACTGGCCTGGAAATCTGCGGGATGAACACCAACAACGGACACGCCCCGCCGCGCGTGGTCGCGCTGATTCTCAACTGGAACGGCCGGTCGGACACCCTGGCCTGCCTGCGCAGCCTGCAGCAGCAGACCTACCCGGCCCTGATTCCGCTGGTGGTGGACAATGGTTCGCAGGACGGTTCGGCGGCGGCCATCCGCGCCGACTTCCCGGCCGTCCACCTCATCGAAACCGGCGCCAACCTGGGCTTCTGCGCGGGCAACAACGCGGGAATGACCTGGGCGCTGGCGCAAGGCGCCGACTTCGTGCTGCTGTTGAACAACGATACCTGGTTCGACCCGGCCATGACCCAGGAGTTAGTGGCCGAAGCCGGCCGCGACCCACAGATTGGCCTGGCCGGGCCTAAGATCTACCAGGCCAAACCGCCCACCGTTCTGTGGTCGGCCGGCGGGCGGGTCACCTTCTGGGGCAACGTGACGGCCATGCGCGGCTTTGGGCAGGCCGATCGCGGTCAGTATGACAGCGCCGCCGATGTGGACTATCTGCCCGGATGTGGTATACTAGCGCGACGCCAGCTCCTGGAAACGGTTGGCCTGCTCGACCCGGCCTATTTCGCCTATTACGAGGATGCCGATTGGGCGATGCGCGCGAGGCGGGCGGGTTGGATCGTGCGTTACGTTCCCTCAGCCCGCATGTGGCACAAGGGCGGCGCCAGCACGGGTGGATTCTACAATCCCCGTGAGAAATATCTATCCGGCGTCAATGCCGTGCGATTCATGCGCCGTTACGCCCATGCCGGGCAGTGGGTGTTGTATTTGATCTCCTTGGCGGCAGGTATTCCGTGGCTCATCATACGAGAGAGTGCGCGCGGCCGCAGTGCGGCTGTACGCGCCAAGATTCGTGGACTGGTAGATGGTTTCAGGTACAAATCCTAACACGCGTTTCAGCAAACTAGCAATCCATGCGGCCTTCCTGCTCATCATCCTGCTGGCCGCAGGCTTGCGCTCCTATGAACTCAACACGCGGCCCTTTTGGGGTGACGAAGCCCTGACCGGAGACCTGGCCCTGTTGGGACCGGCGTCCGTCTTGCGCACCACAGCCCCGTTCTCGTTTGTGCGCCAGATCGCAGCCAGCGCCGGCGGTCAGTTCGTGACCGGCTGGGGCTTTCAGATGCCCCTGCCCCTCCTGGCGTCGTTGACCGGATTGATCGGCAACCAGGATATGCTCATCCGCTTGCCGTCCTTCCTGGCCGGCGTGCTGGCCGTGGCAGTCGCCTTTGCCCTGGGACGGCGATTGCGCCGACCGGAAGTGGGGCTCCTGCTGGCCTTTCTCATGGCCATCTCCGCGTTTCACATTCAGTATTCGCAGGAAGCGCGCTACTACGGTCTGATGTCCTTCCTCGCTGTGCTGGGCGCCTATCTGATGCTGCGCGGCCTGGATGAGAAGCGTGCGGGCGACCTCATTGCCTTCGTCTTCGTCTCCGCCTTTAACGTATGGAATCACCTCTTCGCCGTCTTCTTTGTCGTACCCATGGTGGTCTATGCCGTGGTGATCTTGGGCATACACCTGGTGCGCAGTGTGCGCCTGCCGCGGCTAAGCAGCTTGCGCCGCCGCACCAACAGCCGGCGCAAAACCATGCGCAGCCGCTTGCTTGGCTGGCAACAGGTCACGGCCCGCGCCCTGCGCCGCATTCCGCTGGCCTATGCTGTCTTCGTCGTCAGTGTCGTCGTCCTGGCACTGCTCACGCTGGAGATCACCCTGCCGGTGGTGCGCGCAGCCACCAGCAGCAGCGCCAGCAGCAGCGAAGTGGCGACCATCTTCTCCCAGGCCGACTCAGCACGCACCACCGAGGGGGCCACCTTGCACGGCTTTTCCCTCAGTGTCGCCTCGTTCATTGATCTTTTTGCCGAGTTCGGCAGCGGCCGCAGTTGGGCCTCCTGGCTTTATCTGGCGTTCGCCCTGTTCGGTTTGACCGACCTGCTCCTGCGCCGGCAGTGGCGCCAAACGTTTTTTGTTCTGCTGTGGCTCTGGCTGCCCCTCCTACTGGTCTCCCTGGTGCGCTCAGAACATTTCTTTGCCAGCAAATATATCATCTTCGTACAGCCTGCCTATCTGGCTCTGGTGGCGCTGGGCCTTTACGCGGGCGTGAGCCGGCTGTGGGCCTTGCCGCGAGCCGTTGTCCTGCGCGTCCCCGTCCTGCAGACCCCGCTCCCGGCCGCGATCCTGGTGGGCGCGCTGACCGTCCTGCTCCTGCTGGTCAACACGCGACCAGTCCTGGGCTATTATGGGCAGCAGGATCGCTTGAACTGGCGTGGCGTGATCCGCTACATTCAAGCCGATCTGCGCACGGACGATGCGGTCCTCTTTGCTACCGCCCGCGACCGCGATTGGGGGCCGTTTGTCTACTATTTCCGCCAAATGGTCAAACCCCAGGCGTTTGGCAGCTTCGTGCAATCCTTTGCCGACCTGTCGGCGCCCCAGTTGCAATCGGTGTTTGACAACCACAAGCGCGTGTGGATTGTGGATCAGGCTGGTCATGGCGGCTTCCGTGAGGTCGGCACGCTCTTCCCCGCGCTGAAAGCCCGCGATGTCGTCGGCGCCCAGGTCTACCTGTTGGACACCGCGCCGGTGCTCAACAGCCAGGTGCCGTTCGAATGGGCCGCCGGTCGCGCCCAGTTGACCACAAAACGGGCCGCGTTACCCAATCGCAGTCTCATCGTCGGGGTCACCCCGTACGACGCATCTACATCGCAGCGCTTCAGCGTACACGTCAACGGTCAGAACCAAGGCAGTTTCGACCCGGCCGGCGTACAGGCGCCCAATTACGTGCAGGTGCCTTTCACCCGCACCGAAGTGGTCACTGTAGACATCATTGCCGCGCAGCCGCCCACCACGGCGCTAAGCGGCACCTTGACGCTGGCCTATGCCGCGGCCATACCCGGACAGGACGGCCAACGCGTGACGATCGAAGCCGAAGACTTCCCCACCGACAATGGCTTTGTCTTCGAACAACCTGAGGCCAGCGGCGGTTCATTCGTACGCGCCCAGGGCTTCGGCATCATCGCCCAAGTCTCCTTGTGGGCAAGCCAGCCGGGCGACTACCTGCTGACGCTGTACGGCCGCATGAACGCACGCATCGGCACGCCCAAATGGTCGGTGGTGCTCGACCGTCAGGCAGTCGGTATTCTGACGACGCCGGTCAACCTGGGGTGGCAGACGATTTCCATCCCCGTCAATGTGAGCAGCCCTGGCCTGCACACCCTGACCCTGGGCGCGACCGCGGACGCCTACATCGAGGGGGCTTACGCGGACCTTGATTATGTCACCCTGGAAGAACGCCAGAACTGGGTGTATCGCGGCAGCACCCAGATCAGCCTGGGCGTGAGTGAGTTGACCGAGACAGCGCCCATTACCGCCACCGGGGCGTTGACCGCCTGCGTGACGACGACCGGCGCGGCCGGCCGCTGGCTCGATTCTCAACCGGTGACATTTACCGTCACCGTGGAAAATGCGGCCGACTACGTGCTCGAACTGGTGACCGCCAGCACGAACATCACGCAGCCACTGCCGGTGACCCTGGATGACCGCTTCTTGGGTCAAATCGCCCCTGGCGCCCACCTTTCGCAGACCACTCACCTGTTGAGCCGGCTGAGCACGGGCGAGCACGAGATTCTGCTGACTCCGCCGGCCACCGTGCAGCCAGGGCAGTTGTGTTTGCAGGAGATCAGCCTGCTGCTGGCCTACGTGCAGCCGGACAGTACAGATCTGCGCATCGAAGCGAACCCGTTCGTGGTGGGTGAGAATGCACGGCTGCAGCGCATGAGTAATCGCCCCGTGGCCATGGGCGCGGGCGCCGGCGCGGTCATCGAGGCCGGACTGTGGTTCAGCAGCACCGGCAACTACACCCTCAACGTGGACGGCCTGCACGATCGCCCCGGCCCGGTGCAACTCCGGGCCGAATTGGATGGCAAACCGCTGGAGCGAACCCTGGACTATGCCCGTAACGACTACACCTGGTCGCTGCGTTCGGTGCGTATGCCGGTAGGCGCGGTCGGCTACCATCGCCTGCGCCTTGTCTTTGCCAATGACCTGTACGACACGGCCCTGGTGGCCAACAAAGACGATGGGGACCGCAATGCGGTCATTGACTTCCTCACCGTGTCAAACCTCGCCGCGCCCGTCGTCGCCGTGGGCAACCAGACCACCTTTGTCATGGCCGAGGCCACCGAGATGATGCCGCCGGGCACGGCCGTCGAAGAGGCGGGCGGGGTGCGGGCCATCATGCGACCCGCGGCCGGCCCGGTCGTCAGCATGGATCTGGCGTTTGACACGGCCGGCGGCTACCAGCTCTCGGTGCGGGCGCAGAACGACCAGCCTGGCCCGGTTGACCTGGCGGTCATGCTCGACGGTGCGCAGATTGGCGTGCTGAGCTACGCGGCCAACGACGGCAGTTGGAGTGAGCAGTCGCTCCTCTTCTCGGTGGGGCTTCCCGGCTTTCATCGCCTGGCCCTGGAGTTCGTCGCCGATGCCTACGATCAAGAATTAGTGGACGCCGGTCAGGATGGCGACCGTAACGCCCTGGTGGAGACGGTTAGCCTGACCAAAATTCCGGCTGCCATCAATCGCGGCGATGTGCTGATTGATCTCAATTTCGATGACCTGCTCAGCAGTGGGGCTGCCAACCAGCCGCGGCTGGATCGTGTCGAAGGGACCTTCGCCTTCGTCTTTGGGCCGGGCAACGAGATTGCTTTCCCGCTGGTTTTCCTCGGTGATGGTAATTACGTCCTGGAAGTTGGCGGCCGCGGCGCACGCCTGGGCAACAATCTCGCCCTGGAAATGGACGGCAGCCTGCTCGAAGACCTGTCGTTCGATCTGCAGACCGAATCGCATTTTGTGGGCATCATGCACAAGGCGGGGACGGTCATGCTGCGCCTGCGCAACACCAGCAGCCGTGATCTCTACGTGCAGACGCTGCGCATCTACGGCAACGTCCTCTATGCCGACCCGAACCTGGCCTGGACCCCCGATCAAGGGGGCCTGGCGGAGGGCACCCAGTTGATCCAGGAAGGCGGGCATGAGGCCGCCATGCGCGCAGGCACCGGGCCGATCGTCACCCTCAATGTGCTGCTGCCCAAGCCGGGAGTCTATCGTTTGTCGGTGTTGGGCCAGAACGATCGGCCTGGCCCGGTCATCGTGGACGTACAGCTCAGCAATATCCAGCGCGGCCAGATCTTCTTCAACGCGGACGACGGCAGTTGGGAAACCCGTACCCTGCAGATTGTCAGCAATCGCGCCGGCATGCAACTGCTGACGCTGATCTTCAATAATGACGTTTATTGGCAGGATGTGATTGACAAGGGCGGCGACGGCGACCGCAACGCGTTGATCGAGCGCATCCAGATTGCGCCGCTGAGCTCCGACCGCTAACAATCGGGCAGGTGCGCTGCGCCACACAGAAAGGAACATCATCTATGAGCTTCTGGCCCAACCACCGCGTCCTGGTCACCGGCGGGTCCGGATTCCTGGGATCGGTCATCGTGCGCCAACTGCACGCCCTGCACGCGGCGGCGGTGTTCGTGCCGCGCAGTCAAGACTATGACTTGCGCCACCTGGAAAACGTGCAGAGGGCGCTGGCTGACAGTCGCCCTAACATCGTCATTCACCTGGCCGCGCGCGTCGGCGGCATCGGCGCCAACCTGGAGCATCCGGCCGAATTTTTCTACGACAACCTCATGATGGGCGCCCAACTGCTGCACGAGGCCTGGCGGGCCGGCGTGGAAAAATTGGTGGCCATTGGCACGGTGTGCGCGTATCCCAAGTTCACCCCGGTGCCTTTCCATGAAGATGACCTCTGGTCAGGCTATCCAGAAGAAACCAATGCCCCCTACGGCCTGGCAAAAAAAATGCTCCTCGTGCAGTCGCAGGCGTATCGCGATCAGTACGGCTTCAACTCCGTCTTTCTGCTCCCGGTCAACCTGTACGGGCCTGGCGACAACTTCGACCTGCAGACCTCGCACGTCATCCCGGCCCTGATTCGCAAGTGCATCGAAGCGCAGGAACGGGGCGACGATCACATCGTCGTGTGGGGAGATGGGTCGCCCACGCGTGAATTTCTTTACGTGGATGATGCGGCGCACGGTATCTTGCTGGCAGCCGAACATTACAACGCCAGTGCGCCGGTCAACATCGGTTCGGCCATGGAAATCAGCATCCGTGACCTGGTACACCTGATTGCTGACCTGGTTGGCTTCGACGGCGACATCGTCTGGGACACCACCAAGCCCAACGGCCAGCCGCGACGCAAATTGGACACGCAACGCGCCGAACAGCAGTTTGGCTTCCGCGCCGGCACGTCGTTTGCCGAAGGATTGCAGCGCACCATTGCCTGGTATCGCCAGTGTCGGTAAGCAAGAGTCGGAGCGTCTTCTAGCTGTGTCCGAAGCAACCAGCCCACAGGTCACCCGCATGGTGCGCAACTCGCTCTTCAGCGTGCTGCGCTTTCTCGTCCTGCTCCCATTGCCCCTGCTCGTGGTTCCGTTCATGCTGGGCAAACTGGGCGATGAGCGCTTTGGCGTGTGGGCCATCGTGGCGCTCTTTACATCGTACACGCAACTGGCCGATTTTGGCATGGGCCTGGCCCTGACCAAGTACGTCGCGGAATTCGCGGCGCAAAAGCAGTGGCAACGCCTGGACATGGCGTTGAACACCGTCTTCTTTTTCTATCTCGTGGTGGGATTGAGCCTGGCGACTCTTGTACTGCTTGGCCGCCACTTCCTGGCGGGCCTGGTGCCGCAAATCTCCCCGGCGCTCACGCAGGAAATCGCCACGGTCATCGGTATTGCGGCGCTCACCTTCGCCGTCAACCTGACCTTGGGCGCGTTCAACTCGACCTTGCAGGGCCTGCAGCGCATGGATCTGACCAACCTGACCGCGCTGGCCAACGGGATTGGCCTCTACCTGGGCATCGTCGTCGTCCTGGCGTTGGGCGGCGGCCTGGTCGGCATGGCCGTGCTCAGCCTGGTGCTGGCCGTGGCCTCAGGCGCCTTCAACGGCGTAATGACACAGCGGCTGGCGCCCGGCCTGCGCCTGCGCTGGCGCACCTTCGATGCCGGCTATCTGCGCTCCGTGTTGAGTTACAGCCTCAACATCCAGGGTGGGGCGCTGACCGAACTGCTCTTCGACCCCTTGAGCAAACTGGTCATCACCCGCTTCCTGGGCGTGGCCCTGGTGACACAATACGAAGTGGGACAGCGCATCATCACCCAACTGCGCGGGCTGTTCGCCGTGGCCTTTTTGCCCCTCTTTCCGGGCGTCTCGCATCTGCACGCCGAACGCGAACAGCAGGCCGTGCAGATGATCTACCAGCGCAGCTCGCGTTATGTCTATTTGCTGGGCTGGCCGGCCTACCTGCTGCTGATCATCACGGCGCCCTGGCTGCTGACCGCCTGGCTGGGGCAAGGCTACGCGCAGGCGGCCTTTGTCATGCGGCTGATGACGTGCGGCTGGTTCGTCAGCCTGGTGGCCTTTCCACCCTACATGATCTTGCAGGCGCTGGGGCAGGCCCATCTCTGTTTGCGCGCCCATGTCGTGCAGGGTTTCACCAACCTGGTGCTGGCGCTGCTGTTGGTGGGGCCGTTTGGATTCGTGGGGATCACGGTGGCCGCCTTCGTGGCGTTGGTCATCGGCTCCAGCCTGGTGCTGGTGGCCTTCGCGCAAACGCTGCAGCTCTCCGGCGCCGCACTCGCCCGCCTGGTGCCCTGGCGAGCCGTGGGCCTGGCCCTGGGCAGCGGCGCTGGTTTATTCCTGGTGCTGACCCGGCTGCCCCAGGTGACGTTGTTGACCCTGGCCGCGCTGGCCGCAGCCTATGCGGCCGTCTATGCCGGGCTGCTGCTGGCGCAAGGCGTGGTGAGCCAGAGCGACCGCAGGCTCATCCGGTCCTTGTGGCCGGCGCGTCGGGGGCTGTAGATGCCGCGGCCGCGCCTTAGCTGGCCTGCACTGCTGGGCTTCGCGGCGACCCTGGTGCTGCTGAGCGCCGGCCTGGCGCCGACACTCGAATCGAGGCGGTTGCAAACAGCCTGCGCGCGCCAGGCACGCGACATCATCTACCGCCTGCTGCGGGAGCCGGCACAGACGGAATGGCTGGACGAGACCCTGGCGCAGATCGCCCCAGCCTGCGCAGAGGTAACGGCGTCACAGGCGCTGCTGTCCAACGTCTATTTTCAGGCGGGCAACCAGGCCTGGCAGGCACAGCAGTGGGCCGCAGCCGCAGCCGCCTATCGGACATCAATTGCGCGTGACCCTGGCCAGGCCATGCCACGCCGGCGTTTAGCAGAAATCTTGCTCTACCGGGATCAACAGCCGGCCGCGGCCCTGGCGCAGTTGCAGCAGGCACAAGTCCTGGCCCCGCATGAAAGCTACACCTACATGGTCATGGCTCATGCCTACGCCGCGCTCAACGACCCGGAACACGGACTGCAAGCGGCAGAACAGGCCCTGGCCGTCGCCAAAACCCCCTACGGCTACATGGTGCAGGGCCAAATGTTGGCCGCGCTGGCGCGCTGGCCTGAAGCGATCGCCAGCCTGCGCGCCAGCCTGGCCCTGGACGATCAGGCGGCTGTCACCTACCTGCTGCTGGGCAATGCCCTGCAAGCCAACGGCGAGACCGACGCCGCCCGCGAGGCATGGGCCGAAGCTCAGCGCCGTGACCCATCAATTCAGGACGCAGGTGTGCATTCCCCCCCGTAACGCCAGTCGTTGGCCTGTGTCCAATCAATTTTGCGTTTTCTCCGAAAACGCATTACACGAGGAAGTTTTCTGCATGGCGAATCTATCACGTACCTTTGGCAATCGCAGCCGCAGGACAGGCGAAGCAATCTGGATCATGCTGGGCGTGCTGCTGCTCGGCTGCGCGCTTGCGCTGCCCCTGGGCGCCAGTGACGACACGGCCCTGGCCTTGATTCTGCTCGGCACAGCCGTCATCGCCTACCTGGTCTTTCCTTCGCGTTGGCAGTTGTGGTCGCTCGTCGCCATCGCCGTCTACTTCCAGCCCCTGGAGGCGTTGCAACTTCCCATTTCGCAGTCGAACGTCCACCTGCTCGATCTCTTTGTCGCGATGACCCTGGTCGGCTGGCTTATCCGTTGGGCCTTGCAGATGCATACGTGGCGGCTGACCCGCCGCTCCGGCTACCTGCTGGCGGCTATCCTCGCCATCCTGCTGATTCCGGCGCTCGTCGGGATGCTGAAGGGCAACATCGTCGTCACCGTTCTGCGTGACATGCGGGTGCCGTTCTACTACATCACCCTGTCGCTGCTGGTGGTGTCCAGTGTGCGCACACGCGCTGACCTGGTTACGACCCTGCGCGGCATCGCGCTGCTGATTCTGCCCGCGCTGGCCTACTACTTTGTCAGTTGGGCGCTCGGCATTCCCACGTCCGAGGGTGCATCCACCGTGATTCTCAGCAGTGGTCGCTACTTGCGCTATGGCCTGGTCACCAGTTGGGAGTACATCATGCTCTCCTGGCTCTTGGGACTGGCATTTTTCCTCACGGGCGATGTGCCGCCGCAGTGGCGCCCCTGGTTGGCGCTCTACACCCTGCTGTCCACCGTCGCCTTGATGGCGCTGCTGGTGCGCGGCATCTACCTGGGCATGCTCGGCGGCCTCGTCACCGTGGTCCTCTTCAGCCATTGGCTGCGCAACCCACAGCGCCTGATCAGCGCCGGCCTGGTGCTGCTCGTTCTGGGTGGCTTGGTTGTGGCTGCGGATGCCGCCGCCGGCACGGGGCTGGTGGCCGCGGTGGGCGAACGTGTACTCTCTATCGTGGACCCCCGTGCTTCGACCTCCAGCTCGGCCGCCAATCGCGACGCGCCTGGAGACGACTCGTTTCATTGGCAACGCGGCCCGCGGCACGTCCAACCCGCTCATCGGCGCGGGCTACGGGGACCGTGGGGCCTATGCCTACTCACGCGATAGCGAACTGCAGGCCCTCTTCCGCCACAGCGCCTACAGTTGGCTCTTCTACCGGATTGGATTCATGCAGGGCATCCTGATCCTGCTCCTCTTCGCCGTGGTGGCCTGGCGCGCCGGTCGTTTGGCCTGGCGCATGGAAAACAGCCTGCTGCGCGCGACCATCGTGACTTTCCTGGCCGCCTTCATTGCCAACTTCTTCGTCGGTCTGGGCAACAACACGATCTTCGATTTCTTCGGTGCGTTCTCAGTCCAGGTGGCGGTCGAGTTTGCCATCCTCATCAAACTTGATCTGCTCCTGCAGCCGGCGGTAAGCGCATGACGCTGCCGTTGGTCTCCATCGTCACACCCAGTCTCAACAGTGCGGCATGGATTACCGCCACGATCGTCAGCGTCCTGGCGCAAGACTACGGCCGCCTGGAATACATCGTGATGGATGGCGGCTCGACGGATGACACCCATGCCATTCTGCGCCGCTTCGCCGCGCGCGACAATCGCCTGACCTGGTTTGCCGAACCTGACACCGGCATCTCCCAGGCCGTCAACCGCGGTTGGGCGCGCAGCCAGGGCGAGATCATCGCCTGGATCGGCAGCGATGACCTGTATCGGCCGGGCGCGGTGGCCGCGGCCGTGTTCGCGCTGCAAGCTCAGCCGGCCGTGACCGCCGTGTATGGCGATTGCGCCATCATTGATGCGGAGGGTCGATGGGTGGGACATCTGCACACCGGCCCCTTCGACCGCGGGCGCCTCCTGGGGTGGAATTACCTGGCGCAGCCGGCGGTTTTCATGCGCCGCGCCGCGGTCGCGCAGGCCGGTTGGCTGGACGAGAGCCTCCGCAACGTGATGGATCACGACCTGTGGATCAAACTGGCGCAGCAAGGTGCGATGGCCCATGTCGCTTCGATGTGGGCCGCGGTACGCGTGCATGATGGGACCGTGACCAACCGCCAGGTTCGCCGCGCCGGCGAAGAGACGCTGCGCGTGGTGAGCCGCGCGGTCAACGATCCGGCGCTGGCGCTCGACCTGCAATCACAGCGCGCACGCGCCCTGGCCGAAGCCTATCTGCGCGCCGGCATGTGCTTCTACGCGGCATCCGATTTGCCCCAGGCGCGCATCTATCTGAAGCAGGCTCTGCGCCTCGCGCCGGGGCTGCTGGCCGATGGCCGTTTCCTGCGTACCGCGCTGACCGCACAGTTGGGCACACGCCTGATCGAACGCCTGCGTCGCTGGCGGCCCGCACCGCATCGCACCGGCAGCGATCGGGGAGTGTGAACCGTGGCGCCGTACCGCATCGTCCACATCATCAAAAATCTGCCGTTCGATGGCGGCACGACACAGTATCTCTATCAACTGCTGTCGTCTCTCGATCGGGCCGCGTTTGCGCCCGAAATTCTGGTGATCGAGGAGGAAGCGCCCGGGCGCAGCTTTGCGGCCGCGTTTCAGGCGCTCTCGATTCCCGTCACCTCTCTGCCCACACGCAGCAACCTGGACCTGCGCGCCGTGCGCCCGGTCGTCCAATGGCTTGCCGGCCGCCGCGCCGACCTGGTGCAGACCCACCTGGCGCGTGCGCACATCTACGGCGGCCTGGCCGCGTGGCGCCTGGGGCTGCCCACGATCATGACCGAACACGGCATTGTGCGCAACACCAGCCTGCCGGTGCGCGTGTGGGACAATTTTTATGGGCGTACCGCCGCCCGCATCGTCTGCAATTCTCAGGCCACGTGCCGGCAGGTGGCGCGAGACATGCCGCTCCTGCCCCGTGCCAAACTGGCTGTCATCTATCCCGGCGTCAGCGATCACCCGGCCAATCAGCAGCCAACCCTGACCCGTGCGGCGCTTGGTTTGAGCGACGATGACCTGTTGCTGGGCTATGTGGGCACCTTCATGCCGGTGCGCTGCCACGCGATGCTCTTGCAGGCCTTCGCTCATGTGCGCCAGGCGGAACCGCGCGCCCGCCTGCTGCTGATCGGCGACGGCCCGCTGCAAGCCCAGGTGCAAGATCAGGTTCGGCGGATGGGACTGCAGGATGACGTCTGGGTCTGGCCGGCGCGCGACGACATTCGCCAACTGCTGCCGCTGCTCGATGGCTATGTGAACTCCGCCAGCGCAGAGGCTTTCGGCATCGCAACTGTCGAAGCGATGCTGGCGGCCTTGCCCATTGCCGTCACTGACGGCGGCGCGCTGCCAGAGTTGATCGAGCACGAGGTCAGCGGCCTGGTGGCTCCGGCCAACGATGCCATCGCCCTGGCGGCAGCCCTGCGCCGCCTGCTGTCCGGCGAAGCCCAAGCGCAGCGGTGGGGCCAGGTTGCCCGGCAGCGCGCCCTGCAGCAGTTTGCACCGGCTGCGTTTGCCGGGAGCTACGCGTCCCTCTATCGGGCCATTTTGGAGCCAGGGCGCACCTCAGCGCGGGCATTGGCAGCCGACGAACGGATCGTGCCGGCGCCGACGCGGGGAGACCCGCCCGCGCTTCCCCCCGGACGATCGGTCGCGTCCGGGGCGAGCGTCTCGAAACCCACCCTTCTGGTCGCGGGGCCGACACCGCCGCCCTATGCCGGGGTGGAAACCTTCACGCAGACGGTGGTCACCTCGCCCTTGATGCAGCAGCGCTTCGCGCTCACCTTCTGCAACATGCAAAAACCGATCACCAACGAGCAGCGCGGGCGCCTGGGGTTCGTCAACATTCGCTACAACCTCGCTCACCTATGGCAGTTCTTGCAGATGTGTCGCCGGTTGCACCCCGACCTGGCCTATCTGCCCTTGAGTCAGAATCGTCCCGGTTTCTTTCGTGATTCGATTCTGCTCTGGCTGTGTCGTCCGTTTGCGCGCCGCGTGGTGTACCAGGTGCATGGCGGTTCCTTCGACCGGTTTTACGCGGGCCAGCCGGCCTGGTTCCGGGCCTATATCCGCCGCGTGTTTCAACAGACCGATGCCTTCCTGGTCGGTGGCGAACGGCTCAAGCAGCAGTTCGACAACCTGGTGACCCCCGCGAAGTTCCGCGTGGCCGCCTATGGCGTGGCGACCCGCTACCCGCCTCGCAGCCGGCCTCCGGACGATGACCTGGCTGAGATTCGGGTGATCTTCATGGGGCACATCTCGTTCGCCAAAGGCGCAGTGGACCTGGTGCGTGCGCTGCCGTTGGCGCTGCCGCAGATGCAGGTGGGACTGCGCGTGCAGCTCGCCGGCGAATTCATCAACAAGGAACGCAACATCACCTTCATTCCCGAACATGATCATGCGGCCGGCGCCATTCGCCAGGTGATTCAGGAGCATCGCCTGGAAGAGACCGTGAAGTTCCTGGGCGTCATTCGGGATGAGCAAAAGTTGCAAACCCTGGTAGATTCTGATATTTTTATCCTGCCTTCCTACACAGAAGCCATTGGACTGTCGGTGATGGAAGCGATGGCCGCGCAGTTGCCGGTCATTGTCACCGCGGCTGGCGCGCTGCCCGACATGCTGACCGAGGGCACGCACTGTCTCTTTGTCAAGCCGGGCGACCCGTCCGGATTGGCGCAGCAGTTAGTGCGTTTGTGCGCGGATCGGGCCTTGCGGCTGCGGATGGGTCAGGCCAACCGCAGCATCATCGAGGAACGTTACAACGAAACGGCCTTCCTCAACCGGTTGGCTAATGCCCTGGAAGATGTGCTGTAGGGGAAACCGTGCCGATGCAACAGACGACTAATCCATCTCTAGCTACCGGCGTCTCTGCGCCGCGCCGCGTCCATCTGATGGGGCTGCCGGTGGACTGCGTCACCGAGGCGCAGGCCATTGCCATCTGCCAGGACGCTATCGCCCGGCCGCGCCAGGTGTGCATCGTGCCCATCAACGCGGCGCAGACCATCCTGGCGCATGAGGATGCCGCCTTCCGGCGCGTTGTGGAAGATTTCGAGCTGGCGCTGGCCGATGGCAAGGCGGTGGCCTGGGGCGCCAAGTGGCTCGAACGCTTGCCGGTGCCGGAACAGGTGGGGCTGCCGCCGTTCGTTCATCGCCTGCTGGACGTGGCCGAACTGCATGAGCACAGCGTCTACTTCTTTGGCGCCGAGGAAGAGATCGTGCAGCAGGTGGTGGCGCGTGCGCACCGCCGTTGGCCGCGGCTGCTGATTGCCGGTCAACGCAATGGCTTCTTCAAGCCGGCCGATGAAGCGGGCATCGTCGCTGCCATGAACGACAGCCGGGCGCAGATCATGTTGGTGGCCCTGCCCTCGCCGATGAAGGAGATGTGGATCGCCAGGCACAAGGACGCGCTGCACATTCCCGTCATCGCGGGCGTCGGCGGTTTGTTCGATGTCATGGCCGGCAAGGTGCGACCCGCGCCCGAACCGATCCGCATGGCGGGGCTGGAGTGGGTCTTCCGCATGGTGCAGGAACCGCGGCGGCTGTTCAGGCGCTACATGACCACCACCCCGCTGTTCGTCTACCGCCTGCTCACCGGTTATGAACCAACGGAGTGAGGCGTGATCTCTACACTATTCTGGAAAGGATTTTTTTCATGCGAATTTTGGTAACCGGCGGCCTGGGAGCGGTTGGTTCAGTTCTGGTACGTGAGCTGCGCGGGCGTGGCAATGAGGTGTGGCTATGCGATCTGGCCCATCATTACGATGCCCAGTACGTGCGCTGCGATGTCGGTGAGTTCAGGCAGGTCGAGCGGTTGTTCGACCAGCACGAGTTCGACACTGTCTACCATCTGGCGGCTGAGTTCGGACGCAACAATGGCGAAGATTACTATGAGAAAGTCTGGCAGACCAACGCGATTGGCACCAAGAACATCCTGCGCATGCAGGAGGAGCGGCGCTTTCGCCTGATCGCCTTCAGCAGTTCCGAGGTCTATGGCGATTATGCCGGCGTGATGAGCGAGGAGGTCATGGCAAACTCTCCGGTGCGCCAGTTGAACGACTACGCAATCAGCAAGTGGGTCAATGAACAGCAGATCATGAATTCGATGGACCGCTTCGGCACCGAGTCGGTGCGGGTGCGGCTGTTCAACACCTACGGGCCGGGAGAGCCTTACTCGCCCTATCGCAGCGTCATTTGCCTGTTCATCTATCGAGCCTTGCACGATCTACCGTACACGGTCTATCTGAATCACCATCGCAGCTCCACCTACATTGATGACTGCGTGCGCACCCTGGCCAACATCTGCGAGCGCTTCCAGCCCGGTGAGATCTACAACATCGCCGGCGACGAGTATCACGACATCAAGGCGCTCTCTGACATGATCCTGGCCCACCTGGGCAAGGACGACCGCCTGGTGACCTACCTGGAGTACGAGGCGCACAACACGCGTGACAAGCGCGCCGATACCCTCAAGGCCGTGCGCGACCTGGGGCATCAGGCCACGGTGTCGCTGGCCGAAGGCGTGGCGCGTACCATCGAATGGCAAAAGGTGTTCTATGCCCGACGTTGAACGCCTGCTCGATGACGCCAGCCCGCGCAATCCCCAGGTGGTGATGGTGGGCACCGGCTACGTGGGGCTGCCGGCCGCGCTGATGCTGGCGCGCGCGGGCTGGCGCGTCGTGGGCGTTGACATCAACGAAAACATCGTGGCGGCGATCAACGAAGGCGTGCTGCACCTCAAAGAGGCTGAGCTGCAGGCGCTGCTGCACGATCCAACGGTACGTCAGAATCTGAGCGCGCGCCACTCACCCTGCCCGGCCGATATTTTCATCATCGCCGTGCCTACGCCGGTGCAGCCGCGCAAAAAAGTGGCCGACCTGTCGTACGTCATCAGCGCCATCGAAGCGCTGTTGCCCCACCTGCGCGCGGGTAACCTGATCATCATCGAGTCCACGATTCCGCCGTTGACCTGCCGCCATGTCGTGACCCCGCTGCTGGAGCGCACGGGACTCCGGGTCGGCGCCGACATTCACCTGGCCCACTGCCCGGAACGCATCCTGCCCGGCGACGTGTTCTACGAGATCGTCCACAACGACCGCGTCATCGGCTGCGCTGAGCCGGTTGGCCGTGAAATGGCCCGCGCGCTCTACGCGTCCTTTGTCAAAGGCGATCTCTACGTGACCGACGATGTGACGGCCGAGCTGTGCAAGCTGTGCGAAAACACCTTTCGCGATGTCAACATCGCCCTGGCCAATGAGTTTGCCGCGGTGGCTGAGGGCCTGGGCATTGACCCGCTGCAGGTCATCCGGCTGGCCAACAAACATCCCCGCGTCAACATCATGCGCCCCGGCATCGGCGTGGGCGGGCACTGCATCCCGCTCGATCCGTGGTTCATCAAAGAGGTGGATCCTGCCAACTCGCGCCTGATCTTCACCGCACGGCTGGTCAACGACGAAGTGCCGCACAAGATCGCCGCGCGCGTGCGCCAGGCCGTGGCCCACCTGGTCACACCCCGCCTGGTCGCCATCGGCATGAGCTATAAGCCGGACACCGAGGACACCCGCGAAAGCCCGGCCACGGAGATCGTCCACCTCCTGCGCGCGGATGGCTATCAGGTGGCCCACTATGACCCGCTGGTCGTCGGCCATGAGTACAGCAGCCTGGCAGACGCCGCGGCAGGCGCCGATTGCCTGCTCTTGCTGGTCGAGCACAAGGTGGTGAAACAAGCCTGGAAGGCCGAACAGGAGACGGTCAGGGCGGCCATGCGCACCCCCATCGTCCTGCGCTTCTACCAGGATGACGCGCCGTGATGGCTGACGACGGCCAGGCGCGAACCACGCCATTCACCGTGCTTTCCATCGTTGGCACGCGGCCGGAGGCGGTCAAAATGGCGCCGGTCATCAGGGCGCTGGCGCGGCAGGCCGGTATCCGGTCGCTGGTTTGCGCCACCGCCCAGCACCGCGAAATGCTCGACCAGGTCTTCGACCTGTTCGCCATCCGGCCCGATGTGGACCTGAACCTGATGCAGCCCAACCAGACCCTGCCCGGCCTGACCGCCCTGGCCCTGACCCGCGTCAGTCAGGTGTTGCAAGACCTGCAGCCTGACCTGGTGCTGGCGCAGGGCGACACGACGACGGTCATGGTGGCTGGGTTGGCCAGTTTCTACGCACAGATTCCGATGGGACACGTCGAGGCCGGACTGCGCACCCACCGGCGCTACAGCCCTTTTCCCGAGGAGATGAATCGGCGCCTGGTGGCCAGCCTGGCATCGCTGCACTTTGCGCCCACATCCCGCGCGGTCGCGGCACTGCAGGCCGAAGGCGTGTCGGCCGAGGACATCTTTCTGACCGGCAACACGGTTGTAGATGCCTTGCAGTCCATTGCGACCCAGCCGTTCGAGCCGGACCCGGCGCTGCGCACGCGGTTGGAGCAGACGCCAGGCCGCCTGCTCCTGGTGACCGCGCATCGGCGCGAGAACTTCGGCGCGCCCTTCGTGGCGATCTGTCTGGCCCTGCGTCAGATTGTCGAGCGCAACCCGGACGTGACCCTGGTCTATCCGGTGCATCTCAACCCGCAGGTGCGCGAGCCGGTCATGCGCATCCTGGCCGGCCACGAGCGTATTCACCTGCTGGAGCCGGTCGAGTACCGAACGCTGGTCTACCTGCTCAAGCGCTGCACCCTGGTCCTGACCGATTCTGGCGGCATCCAGGAAGAGGCGCCGGTGCTGGGTAAACCGGTGTTGGTATTGCGCCGCGACACCGAGCGGCCCGAGGGCATCGAGAGTGGCAATGCCCGCCTGGTTGGCACCGAGCAAGCCGACATCGTGCGCGCAACAGAGCGTTTGCTGCATGACGAATCTGCCTACCAAGCCATGGCCCAGGCCGCCAGCCCGTACGGCGACGGCCGCGCCGCGCGCCGCATTGTAGACGCCATCGTTGCCCGCTACATAAATTCTGAACGCTGAAACAGGGCGATTTTCTGCACTTTGCGCTCATCACGAGGTGAATCATCATAGACCTTCCATCGGCGCCGCTGGCGCCGCCACGCCCGCTTTACGAAATCAGTAAGCGCTGGTTCGATCTTGGACTCAGCGCCGTGCTGCTGGTCCTGCTCTCGCCGCTCCTGCTGCTGCTGGCGCTGGCCGTTAAGCTGACCTCGACCGGCCCGGTCTTCTACCGCTGGCAGGTGGTGGGGTTGGGCGGGCGGCCGTTCACCGGCTACAAGTTCCGCACGATGGTGGTCAACGCAGATGCGCTCAAGGCCCAACTGCTGGCTGCCAACGAAATGAGCGGACCGGTCTTCAAGATGAAGCACGATCCGCGCATCACGCCGGCGGGGCGCATCTTACGCAAACTGAGCCTGGACGAACTGCCGCAGTTGTGGAGCGTGCTGATCGGCGACATGAGCCTGGTGGGACCGCGGCCGCCCCTGCGCAGCGAGTACGTGCAGTTCCAAGATTGGCAGCGTGCGAAGTTGAGCGTCAAACCGGGCCTCACCTGTCTTTGGCAGATCAGCGGCCGCAATCGGGTGAGCGATTTCGACGAGTGGGTCAAGCTCGACCTGGCCTATATCGCCCGGCGCTCGTTCTGGCTCGATCTGTGGATCCTGCTGCGCACCGTGCCCGCCGTCCTGTTGGGACACGGCGCCTCGTGAGCCGGCCGGCCGTGCGCCACGTTGCGTACACCTGTGCAAATGTGCTCACTTCGGTTTCCTGTGTTAAAATGGGTGCAGCGTCTGTGGACAAGAGAGGGTCGTACCCTCTCATTCTTTTGCCTGCAAGACGGCGACAACCAGGGACAGGTAGACAAAGCGGCAGTGCCTGAAACACCGTGGAATGAGCTGACGCACCAAGAACGTCTGTTTTACGAAGAGAGCTATCGGCGGCAGGGGCAGCTCGCGGCCGACCTGGCCGAACCACTCAGCGTGCGTGAGGTCTATGCACTCGATCTGCTCGGCGCCGGTGCACAAAGCCTGGTGCTCGAAGTGGGCAGTGGCAGCGGGCGTCATGCCGTTGAGATTGCGCGCCGGGGAGCGATCGTCGTGGCCGTTGATGTCAGCGTGGCCGGCGTGCAGCGCGGACAGGCCCTGGCGCAGATGGCCGGCCAATCCTCACACGTGCATGCCGCCAGCATGGATGCCCATGCGCTTGGCCTTGCGGACGCCAGCGTAGACCTGGTCTTTGGCGCCCAGGTGCTGCACCACCTGGATTGTGCGCAGGCTGGCGCTGAAATCGGGCGTGTGCTGCGGCCGGGAGGCCGCGCCGTTTTCATCGAGAATTCTGCACGCAACCCGCTGCTCATGTGGGCGCGACGCCACCTGGTGGGGCGCATTGGCATTCGCCGCTACGGCTCGGCCGCCGAAGCCCCCCTGGACGATGCGGAAATTCGTATCTTCTGTCGCCAGTTTGGCGGTTCAGTCCGGGTACATTTTCCCCAGCTCTGCCTGACTGTGCTGCTTGCCCGCCACTGGCTTAACTTTCCCTGGGCCGTGCAGTTTTTCCTGCAAATTGACCAGTGGCTCGAACGTTGGATCCCGGCCCTGCGCAGCTGGAGCTTTCTCCAGGTGCTGGAATTCGTGAAAGCGCCCCAACAACCACCACCGGGGGATAGATGAACATTTTAGTAACCGGCGGAGCCGGCTTCATTGGCTCGCACACCGTTGACCTTCTGCTGGCACGCGGTCATCATGTGCGTATTCTCGATAACTTGACCCCACCTGTGCATGACGATGGTCAAATTCCTGACTATGTACCGGCTGCCGCCGAGTTCATGCTGGGCGATGTGTGTGAGCGGAGCGTGCTCAACCGCGCCCTGCAGGGCATGGATGCCGTGATTCACCTGGCGGCCTATCAGGACTATCTGCCAGATTTCGCCAAATTCTTCCACGTCAACGCGGTGGGCACGGCGCTGTTGTACGAGTTGATCGTCGGCCATCACTACCCGATTCAGAAAGTCGTGGTGGCATCGTCGCAGGCGGTCTATGGCGAGGGCAAATATGCCTGCAGCCGGGACCACGTGCAGTATCCGGGTCCGCGCACGGAGGCGCAGTTGCGGAGTGGCCTGTGGGAGTTGACTTGCCCGGTGTGCGGCGGCCCACTCGACGTGCAGCGCACCGATGAGGCCCACGTCAACCCACACAACCAGTACGCCATCTCCAAATATACGCAAGAGATGATCGCCCTCAACCTCGGCTGCCGCTATCAGATTCCGTCAGTGGCCTTGCGTTTCTCGATCACCCAGGGGCCGCGCCAGTCGTTACGCAACGCCTATTCGGGCATCCTGCGCTTGTTCACCATGGCGCTGCTGCACCAGGAAGCGCCGGTGATTTTCGAAGACGGCAATCAGTTACGCGACTATGTCAATGTCAGCGATGTGGCGCGCGGCATCGAGTTAGTGCTGCTGGACGCCCGCGCCGACTACCGCGCGTTCAACGTCGGCGGCAGGGACGCCGTGAGCGTGCTCGACTACGCGGCCGCTGTGGCCGCGGCTGTCGGTTATGACATTGCACCCCGCATTCCGGCCGAGTTCCGCCTGGGGGACACCCGTCACATTGTCTCCGACATTGGCCGCTTGCAGGCATTGGGCTGGCAACCCACAGTGCCGCTGTCGCAGACGATCCAGGACTACATTGCCTGGGCGCAGACCCAGGTCTCGTTTGCCAAATACTACGAGGAAGCAACCCGCATTATGAAGAAACTCGGCACGGTACGGTCTGTCGCGTGATTACATCGGTCAGTCGCCGCGAACCCTTGCCCATGACGCCATCGAACGTGGATGTGCAACAACCCCAATCCGCGCAACAGTTGCTCCTGTTGGTCAGCCGGCGCAGTCTGACCAACGACGAGCGCGGCCAGGTCCTCGCGGCCATCGAACGCGGCATCCCCTGGCCGCTCTTCTACGAATTAGCGCGCGCACATGGCCTGGCGCCACTTGTGTTTCATAACCTGCGCGCGCTCAACGTCGCGGCCAATGCACCGGCCGCGGTGTGGCGCCAGTTCGAAGCCAGCTACTACAGCACCCTGGGCGACAACCTGCTGCTCGAATCTGAATTGTTTCAGGCCGCCGACCAGTTGCGGCGCCGCGAGGTTGACTTCCTGCTCCTCAAAGGCATCGTGCTCGGCGCCATGCTCTATCCCGACCCGGCCCTGCGCCCTTCGGCCGACCTGGACATCATGGTGCCCCTGGCCCAGGTGGCCGCGGCTCAGCAGGCCTTGCAGGACTTGGGCTACAGCCTGCAGCCCGGACGTCAGCTCGATTTTCAGTTGGCGCGCAGCTATGACATCCCCTACGTGCGCCAGTCCGCGAGTGGCCAGGGCGTCCTCCTCGAGTTGCACTGGAGCCTGGCCGAACCCGAGCTCTTCAACCTGGATATTGACAACCTGTGGGCGCGGGCGCAGCCATTTGCCTACAACGGTCACGCCCTGCGTTCGCTTTCACCCGAGGACATCCTCTTTCACCTGACTATTCACATCCGCAAGCACCGTTACGTCGGCCTGCGTTGGTTAGTAGACGTCAACGAAATGCTGCGCAGCTTTGGCGCCGGGCTGGACTGGGCCTACCTGCTCAACCTGGCGCAGCAGACCGGCGCCTGCACCTTGCTGTACATGACGCTGCAGCTCACGCATGACGTGATGGCCGCGCCGGTGCCGCAGCATGTACTGGATACGCTGCGTCCCAGCCGTGTGCGTCGCTTCCTGCTCAAACCATTTGTGGATGCACAAAACCTGACGCGCATCATCCAGGAAGACAGCGCCGAATGGAGTTGGCTGGGGTTGGGGCAGGTCCTGTTGCTCGACCGTTTTCGTGCCATGTCGCACGACCTTCGACATCGTTTCGCGCCCCCCATCAACATCTTCCCCGGCCAGACGCGTCGTGACCATCACGGCCTTCTCTATGCCACCTGGTTCTACGTCAGTCGCCTGGGCATGATCCTGGGGCGCATGGGGCGTGCGGGCAGCCGGCGGCTGTGGGTCGGACTGCGCCGGCGTTGGAACCGTGCCTGAGGCCATCCTATGTTGATTGCTCGTTCACCAGTGCGCATCAGCCTGGCGGGCGGCGGCACCGATCTGCCAGCCTACTATCTGCGTTACGGCGGCGCCGTCATCAACACGGCGATCAACCGCTATTTCTATGTCGTACTCAACGTCAACGACAGCGATACCCTGCAGATCACCTCTTCCGACTACCAGACCTTCTATCGTCACGACCGTGACTCGGAACTGATGACCGACGGCTCTCTGAGCCTGCCGCGGGCGGTGCTGCATCATTTTGGTGTGACCCACGGCCTGTCCATGTTCCTGGCCTCCGAAATACCGCCCGGCACCGGCCTCGGCTCATCGAGCGCGGTCACGGTGGCCCTGGTCAAAGCGGTCAGCGCGGCCTGCGGCTGGACCATGAGCAAGCAAGAGATTGCCGAAGAGGCGTGCCATATCGAACTGCACAAACTGGGGATGCCGATCGGCAAGCAGGATCAGTACGCGTCGGCGTTTGGCGGCATCAATTATATCGAATTTCAGGCAGATCGCGTTCAGGTGACGCCGCTCTCCCTGTCCCATGACACCTGGCAGCGCCTGCAGCGCAGCTTGATGCTCTTTTTCACGGGCAGCTCACGCAACTCGGCCGAAATACTGAGCAAGCAGAGCCAGTCGAGCAAACAGGATGACGCCCAGGTGATCGCCGCGCTGCACAGCGTCAAGGCGCTGACCGCCGAGGTCAAAGTGTGCCTGGAACAGGGCAAGTTAGACGCCTTCGGCGAGCTGTTGGATCAAAACTGGCAGGCGAAGAAGCGCTTTGCACCGGGCGTTTCCAATGAGCGCATTGACGAAAGCTACGCGCAAGCACGTGCCTGCGGCGCCAGCGGCGGCAAGATCACCGGCGCCGGTGGCGGCGGCTTTCTCATGCTCTACTGCCCTGAGTCGCAGCAGGGGCGCGTGACCGAGGCCCTGGGCGCGCTGGGCTTACAGCGCATGGATTTTCGCTTCGATCTCAACGGCGCCCAGGTGCTCATGAACAGCGGCCTGCAGCTCGATTCACCCCTCGCACACGTGCGCCACCGCACCCGTCTGCACCGAGAATAGAGCCATGTCACGTCGTGAACGTACCCTCCTGGTTTTCATCCTGATCGTGCTGGATGCCCTCATGATCGGGGCCGCGCTGATGGCGGCCTACTACGTGCGCGTCGAGAGCGGCTGGCTGCCGGCGCGCAATTTCAGCTCCCTCGATGAGTACGTGCGCTCCAGTCTGCTCTCCATCCCGCTGTGGCTGCTCATCCTGGGCCTGCATCGGCTCTATGATACCCGCCTGCTCCTGGAAGGCTTGCAGGAGTACTTCAAGGTGGCAACCGCCTGCACCTATGGACTGCTGGCGCTGGTGTTAGCGGCCGTGTTCACCAGCCCTGGCTCAGCCTTGCCCGCGCGCGGCTGGCTGCTGCTGGCTTGGGTCTTCTCCATCGCCTTCATCAGTCTGGCCCGCTTCGTGGTGCGCCGCATCATCGTCTTCGTGCGCGGGCGTGGGCGCTTCATCACCCGCGTCCTCATCATCGGCGCCAACACCCACGGACAGGCGCTGGCCAACCAGTTCCGCACCGCGCCCGGCGCGCGCCTTGAGGTCGTTGGCTTTCTGGACGACTTCCTGCCCCTGGGCGCCCGCGTGGGTGAAGCGGCCCGCGGCAACGCGTTGGAGGTGCTGGGCACGCCGGCCATGCTGCACGAGGTGGCCCGGCGCTACGATGTCAGGGAGGTCATCGTCGTGTCCACGGCCGTGGCCTGGGAAACGTTCCAGAACCTGATGCAGCAGGCGACCGCACCCAGCCGCTTTGATATTCTGCTCTCACCTGGCTACTACGACATCCTGGCCACCAGCGTGGAGGTCAGTTATCGCGATTTCGTGCCCTTGCTGCGCGTCAACAAGATGCGCCTGACCGGCTTCGATGCCCTGTTCAAAGCGGCGCTCGATTTCGGGCTCGGACTGCTGGCCGCGATCGTGCTGGCGCCGCTGGCCCTGCTGCTGGCCGTCGCCATTCGCCTGTCCACCTCCGAACCAATCCTGGAACGCCACAAGGTCTGGGGCGCACGCGGCAGTTCCTTCATCACCTACAAGTTCAACACCCGCTTTGGCCGCCCCACTCCCCACCCCCTCGCCGCTTTCATCCTCCGCCTGGGGCTTGACAAGTTGCCGCAATTGATTAACATCCTGAGCGGGCACATGAGCCTGATTGGTCCCCGCACCATTGCGCACAGCAAGAACATCCTGGTCGAGCCAACCCTGGCCAACCTGCTGACGATCAAACCCGGCATTACCGGGCCGTGGGCGGTGGGCGGCGAGCGCAGTTTCGATGAAGAGATGCGCCTGACCAACTATTACATTCGCAATTGGACCATCTGGATGGATCTGCAAATCCTGATCCAGACCATCGTCCGTATCCTGCGCGGCGAACGCGCCAAAGCACAGCTTCCCCTGTCCGAGGAGGATTATCCAACATGAACGACTTACAAGGTGTTCGAACTGTTCAGAGCCAGGCTGCACAGTATGTGGCAGACGTTCAGGCCCTGATGAACGATTTACCGGTGGCCGCCGTGCCTGCCGTGGTTGAGGCCCTGCTGGGCGCCTGGCGGGGCGGGCATCCGGTCTTCGTCTGCGGCAACGGCGGCAGCGCGGCCACCGCCTCGCACTTCGTCAATGATCTGAACAAAGGAACCAACGTGGCCGGTAAGCGTCGTTTCCGCGCGCTGGGGTTGGTGGACAACACCGCGCTGTTGATGGCCTGGAGCAACGATACCGCTTACGAATACGCACTGGCCGAACAGGTGATCAACT
Source organism: Candidatus Amarolinea dominans (assembly GCF_016704685.1). Taxonomy (NCBI): domain Bacteria; kingdom Bacillati; phylum Chloroflexota; class Caldilineae; order Caldilineales; family Candidatus Amarolineaceae; genus Candidatus Amarolinea; species Candidatus Amarolinea dominans. The sequence continues at coordinate 26,908 of NZ_JADIZS010000005.1, read as the reverse complement.
TCGTGGAGCCGGGCGCGGTGCTGGTTGCCATCAGCGGCAGCGGCAATTCGCCCAACGTGCTGCGGGCGGTGGAGGTGGCGCAGGCCCACGGCGCCATCACCGTGGGCATCACCGGCTTCGATGGCGGCAAGCTGCAGCCGTTGGCTGACCTGGGCCTGCATGTGCCCAGCCGCTGCATGGAACAGGTGGAGGATGCGCACATGATCCTGTGCCACACCCTGACGGTGACGCTGCGCCGTGCCATTGCCGCCGAGCCAGACCTGGCGGTCAACGCGGCGCCGGCGATGATCGGGGTGCAGCCGCTCAAGCCTTCTCGCAACGGCGCCGTGGCATGACGGCCGGCCAACCCGTCAACGGTCGCCGCCCGGCCATCTTCCTCGATCGCGACGGCGTCATCGTCCAAAACCGTCATGACTATGTCAAGTCGTGGGCAGAGGTGGAACTCCTGCCGGGCGCGTTGACGGCTTTGCAAACCCTGCGTGCCACCCCCTTCGCCGTGGTGGTCGTCACCAATCAGTCGGCGGTCAACCGTGGCTTGCTGCCCCCGGCCACCCTGGACGACATTCATCAGCGCCTGCAGGCCATCATCGAGAAGGCCGGCGGTCAGCTCGATGCCATCTACGTCTGCCCGCATCGGCCCAACGAGGGCTGCGACTGTCGCAAACCGCTGCCCGGCATGCTTTTGCAGGCCGCGGCCGCGCTCGAACTCGACCTGGGCCGCTCATTTCTCGTCGGCGACGCCATCACCGACCTGGAAGCGGCCCTGGCCGCGGGCGTGCAACCCTTGCTCGTGCGCACCGGCCGCGGCCGCGGCCACGAAGCCCTGCTCGACACCCAAACCCACGCCATCTGCCCGGTCGTAGACGATCTCAGCGCAGCCGTCTCCTGGATCCTCGCCCGCGCCGCGTAGGCCAACTACCTCGCCAGCATCATCCCCAGCCCGGCGGCCGCGCCGCCGAGCAGCAGCCAGGTTGTGGGAATGCGAAAGCGCAGGAGCAGCAGCGCGGACAGCAGGCCCAGGCCGACCGTAAACCAGTCGCTGAACGCGGCGCGCGCCAGTTGCCAGGTCACCGCGGCCATCAGGCCCAGCGAGGCGGCGTTGGCGCCGTCCAACAGCGCGCCGGCCCAGGGCGAAGTCCGCAGCCGCGGGATGAGCGGGCCGCTGATCGCCACAAAGATGAAGGCCGGCAGGAAGATGCCCACCGTGGCCAGAACCGCGCCGACCGCGCCGCCCAGCAGATAGCCGATGAATGTGGCCGTGGTGAAAAGCGGCCCCGGCGTCACCTGGCCCACGGCAATCGCATCAATCAACTGGCGGTCGCTCAACCAACCCAGACGCAGCACGAAATCGGCGCGCACGAAGGCGAACAGCACGTAGCCGCTGCCATAGAGCACCGAGCCGATCTTCAGGAAGGTCAGGAAGAGGCGCGCCAGCGTGAATGGCGCCGCGCCGGCCGCGACCATCCAGCTCAGGCCCCAGGGCAGGGCCAGCGCGCCGGCCGCACGAGGCCAAAAACGCCAGTTGCGAATCAGCATGACGGCCAGGGTGATGCCGAAGAGAAGCGCCAATTCGTTGACGCCCACCAGGGCCAGCGCCAGCGCCAATCCGGCCGCGGCCATCGTCACCCGGTCAGTCAACGCCTTTTGGCCCAAGGCCCACAGCGCCTGCGCGATGATGGCGATGATGACCGGCTTGATGCCCAGCAGGAGCCAGTTGACTTGAGGCGTGGCGCCAAAACGAACATAGGCCGCGGCCAGCGCCATCACCAACAGCATCGCGGGCAAGATGAACCCAACCCCGCCGGCAATCAGCCCCAGCCAGCCGGCGCGCAGCCGTCCCACGTGGATGGCCATCTCGGTCGAGTTTGGCCCTGGGATCAAATTGGTGGCGCCGAGGAGATCCAGAAACTCCTGATCGTTCAGCCAGCGCCGGCGGCGCACGATTTCGTCGTGAAACAGGCCGACATGCGCGGCCGGGCCGCCGAACGCGGTCAAGCCCAGCTTGAGGAAGACGAGGAAAACGTCACGCAGGCGCCCGGTCAAAGGTTCGGTGGAGGTGGAGGTGGAGGTGGAGTTCATGCCCACATTGACACCGAGGGTCGCGCAGCAGCGTGATTCATGCGGCCAGCGTGTCGAGCACAGCCTGCAGGTCGGCCGGCAGCGGGGAGGTACACTCCACATAGACGCCATCGGATGGGCGCTGGAAACCGAGGATGTGGGCGTGGAGAAAATGGCGCGGACAGGCCAGGCGTGGCTTGCGGTGCCCGTAGATGGCATCCGCCAGCAGTGGAAAGCCAATGAACTGAAAATGCACGCGAATCTGGTGCGTGCGGCCGGTGTGCGGCTCGGCCTCCACCAGGGTGAAGCCGTTGTAGTAGTCGCGTACCCGGTAATGGGTCACGGCTGGCCGCGCGTGCTTGCTCTCCTGCCCGGTGATGACGGCCATGCGCTGGCGATTGCGGGGATCACGGCCAATGGGCGCTTCGATCGTGCCCTGGCGTGGCGTCAGAATGCCATCAAGCAGCGCCAGGTAGACCTTGTGTACCAGCCGTTCTTTGAATTGGCGCTGCAGCTCGCGCAGGGCCTTCTCGTTCTTGGCGACGAGGACCAGGCCGGAGGTGTCTTTGTCCAGGCGATGGACAATGCCGGGGCGCACTTCGCCACCGATGCCGGCCAGATCAGGCACGTGAAAGAGAATCGCGTTGACCAGTGTACCGCTGGGGTGGCCGGGCGCCGGATGCACCACCAGGCCGGCCGGCTTGTCCACCAGGATCACGTCGGCATCTTCGTAGACGATGGTCAATGGGATGTCTTCCGGCTCCAGGGTTGCGGGCGCCACCGGCGGAATGTCAATCTGCACCACGTCGCGGGCCTGCACGCGGTAGCTGGCCTTGACGATGCTGCCCGCGATGGTCACGCGGCGTCCTTCGATCCAGCGTTGAATGACCGAACGCGACTGCTCCGGCAACGCGGCGGTGAGCCACTTGTCCAGGCGTTCGCCGCTCCTGTCAACGGTGAGGACGGTTGGTTCGAGTTCGTCGTCGAGCGTCATGTCAGTCATCATTGCTCGGCACGCACCTGGCAGCGTATGCACAGGCTGGCGGAGGGCAGGGCCTTGAGGCGGGCAAAGTCAATCGGCTCGCCGCAGCGCTCACAAAAGCCGTAGGTGCCGGCCTCCAGGCGCGCCAGCGCACGATCCACGTCTGTCAGGGCGCGATTGTGCGATCCGTTCATCGTCAACGCCGCGGCCTGATCGAACGCGTCCGTGGCATCATCGGCCATGTGGTTGCCCAGGCCCGGATTGTGGTTGCGCACCTGAACTTCGTAGTGGGCGATTTCTTCCTGCAGGCACCTGCGCTCCACCTCAAGCTGCCGCTGCAGACGGGCATCATCACGTGTCATGGCATCTCCTCGTCGAGTGCAACCGGGGACGATCTTGAAACTGATTTTACTCGTCTGTCTGCGACCTGTCAACATGATGACGATGGGTGCATTTCGCCGGGCGACTGCAAGTCGCTGCAACGGCTGCGAAGCCCACTTGCGCGGGCTGGGATCGAGCACGATGAAAAAGCGGTGGACTTTCACGCCAGGTCGGTGCGCGTTACGCCAGGTCGGTGCGCGTCACGCCCGCCATCTGCATGATGAAATCTGCGCCAAACGCCAGCGATGGCGTCTGAAAACCGCTGGGGATGCCGCCGGCCAGCACACGCTGCACGGCCGCCAGGCTGGTCAGCGCGGTGAGTTGATAGCCCTCCGGCGTACGCAGCCGCGAGACCCGCGCCTGGCCTTGGTCGTCGCGCACTTCGCCCCACACCAGGCTGAAACCCTGACTGCGCTGATCGGCGCTTGGCCCCGGCGCGCCCGCGCCGATCGCGAGCTTGAGCACGCGCTGCATGGGCGCCGCGGCCAACAGACCGCCCACCCAACGGCTGGCAAGCAGCAGCCGGCGCGCCGCGGGCGGAAAGACGCCATAGACCTCGATGTTGGGGATGCCGGTGCTGTAGAAAGCGGTGGCTACGTCGCCCCAGGGAATGGTGACGCACGTCACCGGGCCGCGGCCGAAATCAACAGCGCGGGTCTTCCAGGCCGCGGGCACGCGACGAATCTTGCCCTGTTCGCGGATGGCGCCCAAGCGGTCAATATCCTCGAGCATGGTGCGCAGGGTGCCGCGTGACCAGGTGCTGCCGACGCTGCGAAAGGCCAGCGCCAGGTGGGTGGCGCCGGGCAGCCGGGCGTGGAGGTGCGCGGCCAGGCAGTCAGTAGGCACGACATCGAAGCCGACGCCGGGCAGTAGGCTGATGCCTGCCGCCTGCGCCTCAGCCGAGCGCCGCGCCAGCGCCTCGAAGACGGCAATTTCGCCGGTGATGTCCAGGTAGTGGACGCGGTTGCGCAGGCAGGCGTCCACCATCGGCTGCGCGGTGTGCGCAAAGGGGCCGGCCGCGTGCAACACCGCGGCAACGCCGGCCAGCGCGGCGTCCAGCGCGGCCGCATCGGCCAGCGGCGCCACCCGGTAATCAAGCCCAAGTTCGCCCGCCAGGGTGGCCAGGGCGGCGGCCGAACGTCCGGCCAGCAACGGGCGCAGGCTTTGTGCAACCGCCAGTCCGGCGATCAAGCGGCCGGTGTAGCCGGTGGCGCCATAGATCAAGAATGACTCAGACATGACTCACCTCCTGCTGCCCGCGGGGGACGAAGATCATGGCGATGGCCGCGATCAGGGCCATGGCCGCGCCAAAAAGAAACGGGGCTGTCGGGCCGAAACCCGCCCAACTGCCGACCCCTTGCCAGAGGATGCCGGCGATGAGGGAGGCCGGTAAATCCAAAATACCGAGCACGGCGCTGTAGGTGCCAAAGGCGGCGCCGCGCAGATGGGCTGGCGCCAGGTCGGCCACCAGGGCCTTGGCTGTGCCATAAGCCATGCCGTAATAAAAACCGTAGACGGCATACAACGCCCAGATGTGCCAGGCCGCCTGCGCCAGGCCAAAGCCCAGGTAGATCAGCGCATAGACCAGCCAGCCCCCGATGAGCAGGCGCCGTCGCCCGATGCGGTCAGACAAGGCGCCGGCCGGGGTTGAGATCAGGGTGTAGATCAGGTTGAAGGTGATGAGCATGCCGAGCACGCCGAGCACGCTGAGGCCACGCTCTTGTGCGCGCAGCACCAGGAAGGCGTCCGAGGAGTTGCCCAGGTCGAAGATGCCGACGACGAGCATGAAGAGCAGAAAGGGCCGACCCAGGCCCTTGAAGCCCAGCGCAGGCGCCTTCGCCGCGCCTGTAACCGGCACATCGGTGGCCCCAAAGGCGAGGGTAATCACCGCCAGGCCGGCCGGGATCAGGCTGATGAGCACCAGGGTGCGAAACGTCGCGGCGGTCAAGCCGACGCTGCCAGACTGTGCCAGCCAGACGACGAGCAGCGCAATGCTGAGTCCCAATACGGCCCCGGCCGTGTCGGCGGCGCGGTGAAAGCCGAAAGCCAGGCCGCGTTGCGCGGGGGTGACGGAATCGGCCACCAGGGCATCGCGCGGCGCGGTGCGCACGCCTTTGCCGACCCGATCGGCCCAGCGCGCGCCGGCCACGGCCCCCCACCCGGTCGCGAGATAGAAAAAGGGCTTAGAGAGGGCCGAGATGCCATAGCCGGCCACCGCCAACCACTTGCGCGCGCGCAGGCGATCGGACAGCCAACCGGAGAAGAGCTTGAGCAGGCTGGCCGTGGCTTCGGCCACCCCTTCGATCAGGCCAATGACGTTGGTTTTGACGCCGAGCACGTTGGATAAGAAGAGCGGCAGCAGGTTGATGACCATCTCGCTGGAGATGTCCATCAGGAAACTGGTGATGCTGACCGCCCAGACGTTGCGGGGCAGACTGCGCACGCCCGTTGTGGGCTTGGGGTTGGCTTGACTCACGCTTTATTTTCTCCTCGATCATGGTCTGACGGCGGGGATGCGTGCATGCCTTTGGGCGCCGGTTCGGCCCGGTAGATGCCAATCGAGGCCATAGTATGCCACCGCTCAACGCTTGTCAAATCGCCCCCGGCTGCAAACCTTTCTATACGTTCCAGAGAGCTCCAGAGGAACGAAACGCAAAGACGCGGAGACGCAAAGGCCGCAAAGGGCTATGCTGTCTTGGCGCCGTGGCGTCTTCGTGCCGTGGCGTCCCTGCGATGATGCAAGAGCTTGCACGGTAACACGGTGATCGAGTAAGATAGGGCTGATATCCAGAACCGTCAATAGGAGGCAACGATGGACGTTGTGGCGTACAATCGGCAGGCGTGGAATCAACAGGTAGAGCAGGGCAATCCCTGGACGGTGCCCTTCAGCGCGGAGGTGATTGCGGAAGCGCGACAGGGGCGCTGGGCGATCGTGCTGACGCCCACCATTCCGGTGCCCAGGTCATGGTTTCCGGATCCGCTCAGCGGCCGCGATGTCCTCTGCCTGGCGTCGGGCGGCGGACAGCAGGGGCCGGTCTTGGCCGCGGCCGGCGCTCAGGTGACGGTCTTTGACAACTCACCCGCGCAGTTGGCGCGTGATCGCGAGGTGGCTGAGCGGGAGGGGCTTGCCATCCGCACGGTGCAGGGCGATATGGCCGATCTCTCTGCGTTTGCCGCTGAATCCTTCGATCTGATCTTCCATCCAGTCTCCAACTTATTTGCGCCTGACGTGCGCCCGGTCTGGCGTGAGTGCTACCGTGTGCTGCGGCTGGGCGGCGCGCTCCTGGCCGGCTTCGCCAACCCCGTGCGCTATCTATTCGACGTTGAATTGGCCGACCAGGGCATCTTCAAGGTGCGCCACCGCCTGCCATACTCTGATCTCACCGACTTGACCGAGGAGGAGCGCCAGCGCTACCTGGCGCAGGGCACACCCCTTGAATTCGGCCATACGTTGGACGATCAAATCGGCGGGCAGCTGGCGGCCGGCTTTGTATTGACCGGGTTTTTCGAGGATCGTAGCCCGGATGAGGTGTTCACTGAGTACCTGGCAACGTTCATCGCCACGCGGGCCGTCAAACCAGGCGGCTGATGGAATTCAAGAGAACAAACAGGTAACGAAGGCGACCTGTTTGTTCGGCTCTGCGCAGGATTGCCCGGCTCACCTGGCCGGTTCGGGCGTCGGGGTGTCGGTTGCCGACGGGATGGGCGTATCTGTCGGTATCGGCGTGTCAGTCGGCGGCTCCGGCGTGGGCGTCTCCGCCGGTGTTTCTGTTGGCAGGGGCTCCGGCAGTAGATCATGAAAGATGGATTGGTACACCACCGTTGCCGTGGGCAGAGGCGACGGCAACGGCGGAACCTCACCATCTACGATCACCGGCGCCATGAAATAACGAGCTTGTCCATTGATCTCCAATCCCCAAGTTACGTAGTTTCCACTGACGAAAATGGGATCGAGGTAGTCAGCCGAGATATCTTCCAGCCCAGGCGGCATGATTGGGATTGCATAGATTACGTCGTATCGCAAATCGTACCCGCGTTGCGTCTCATCTTGCCATACAACCTGTGTTCGAGAAACGCGAATCTTGGAGGGAGGGGGGTGTTTTCCGAATAGTTCAGGAATATCGAGTATGCGGCTGGTGCGCGTGCTTAGATCGAATACAGCTAAGGCCATCTGTCCGGTTTCTTCGTCATAATCCACCCAAGCAATCATTCCTTCGTTGATATGATAGAGCGTCATCGTGCGGATGCCGAGAAAGGCAGCTCGTGCCCTGGTAATGACAATCTCCTCGCCGGTCTCCAAGTTGTAGGCACGCAGTCCCACACGTTTGTCAGCGCCTTCGTCACTGGTGAAGATGATCCATTGATTCGACATCCAAACATCAATTCCCAATCTGATGTAGGCTTGTTCGCCGGTCGCGAGATCATAGGCATAAAGTCCTTGCGCACGATCCTGACATGGCCAGGGATCACAAAGCGACCAACGCCAAACTAGATATTGGTCGTCCATGGCTTCGAAATCGGCCTGACCACTATCGTTCCCCAAGCGAAACTCTTGGCCTGTCTCATTGTCATGCAAGTACAAGCTGTGGTTATGGGCCATGACACCGCGCTGTACCCCACTACTTTGGTCTTCCATGCGAACGCGATAGCGCCGCGAAGGTGCAGGGGCGATTTCGTTCGTTTCCCCAGTCGCACCTCGTGCATCGGACTGGCTGTCGCGACTCCTGTAGCATCGTCAAGCGACACCGCCGTTGCCGGGGCATCTCCTGACGGAATAGTCGTGGCCTCAAGCGATGGAACAGCCCCGGATGGCAAAACGATATCGCCTGTACCGGGCGCTCGGCATCCAGACAAGCTGGTCATGGCAACCACAATCACAAGTCCTGCCAGCCAGCTTCTGAGATAATTCTCGTTCATGATGACCTCCTGTGAACTTATCAGAGCAAATCAATCGCCAATTGCGGAATTCTTCTCGGTCTCACTCGGGACCAGCCCACCAACGGGTGAACCAGGGGCGATCTCCCGTGTTATCGCGGTAGGCTTCATGCCAGGCAATTTCCGTATCATCCATACTAATGCACTGCGCAGCGTCGCTGGGACCGTCCGTGAGCAGCCAGGCAATCACGTAGTCGGCCCCTGCTTCAGCCATGATAAATGCCCGCAGGGAGTTAGAGGCTGTCACCCCATCGTCATTATTGTCTTTGTTTGACATCAATGGGTTATACCATCCTTGAAACGGCGAGTAGAGATCAGCCTCAGTGATGAAGGCGGGCTTGCCGCTGCCCTGGATATTCGTGCGCATAGCCGAGGGGAAATACTGGAAGACATGATCACCCGCAGGTATAGAGGAGTTGGTTGGGCAAAAGCTGTTGTCCCAAAGTTCTTTGCCAGGGCGCCAGTAGTTGTGCCAGGCAAACCCGTCGTTATAAGTCGAATAGGTAGTGGATATTACTTCGTAACCAGACTGGTTCGTGTTTCGAAGCGCCAAAGGTGTGCATTTGGTGAACTCTCTTGGTTCTGCGTAAGCGCCTTGTGCCATTGAAGGCGTCAAGACACGAACGCCTGGAAACGTGGAGTGTACATAGTCATACAGGTGGTTGAAATAGTCCCTCATGTCCTGCCAGGCAATTGGGCTTTGCATATCTATCAATCCCGTTGCGGTACCATCCAGCAAATACCACTCGGTGTTTGGCTCATTGGCCGGCTCGAAGCCGAATTCACTCCAGCCACCCTGCTGGTTGAGATCATGGATGAAGTGCATTTCGCTGGCCAAGTCAGCGATGGGGCGATAGTCGTCAGGATGGCACAGGTCGCTGGTCCCTGGCGGGGTCGCCGTGGGGTCCACCAGCAGACGATGGGGTTGTGGTGCGATGGCGTAATCCATGAAGTTTCCCGGTGAAGGATGGATGCGAATAATCACCTTCACGCCCGTGTTGGCGGCCGCGCGCAAATAGTTGAAGAGAGTCGAGTTCCTAACCCGTGCGCCGGTGATGCTGCACCAGGCGCCGTTGCGCTCGATCTCATACAGGTTGCTGCTGATCACCAGGACTGCGGCCGGCCATTTGCCGTTGGGCGGCTGCAGCCTGCTCAGCATGGGATCGCTCCACTGTGCGCTGGGTTGTGTGCCCAGGTGCATACCGGTCTTGATCTTGCGGTCTGACGGGGGCGGGGGTGGAGTCGCCGTGGGCGTCCTGGTCGGGGTTCTAGTGGGCGTACGGGTGGGAGTAGCCGCTATCGGCGGGGTTGGGGTGCGCGTCGGCGTGCGCGTACGCGTAGGGGTGGTGGTGGGCGTACGGGTATAGGTTGCCGTCGGAGTACGGGTGCGCGTGTAGGTTGGAGTCGGCGTGCGCGTGGGGGTGCGCGTGTAGGTTGGAGTCGGCGTGCGCGTGGGGGTGCGCGTATAGGTCGGGGTCGGCGTGCGCGTGGGGGTGCGCGTGAACGTGGGCGTCCAGGTCGCGGTAGGTGGGATGGGTGTATGCGTGGGGGTGCGCGTGAACGTGGGCGTCCAAGTGGCTGTCCAGGTCGCAGTACGTGTAGGAAGCGGCGTCGGCGTCGCGGTCTGGACATCAAACGTGGAGTCGTCAATGAAAAAACTGGATATGTTCAACCAACGCCGACTGTACGATGTCGTTCACAATCCCGTGTCGCGGCGGTTGCGCCAGCAAAACTGATTGCCTGAAAAGTGCTGCATCTGACGAACCGGGGAAAGAAACGGAGGTTAACGCGGCTGACAGAGGGACGACAATGTTATTATAATTTATTTGCAGGGGGGGGGGGTAACAACAGCCATGACAGCTTGGGGCAACAAGGCGACAGCGAGCGCCAGGAATAGCATACGTCGAAAGAATGTCGAAAATGTTAGAACCATAACGAACGCCTCCTTCTTGGGGTAATCTAACGTGAATTCCGACCCAAATTTCGCGCCCTCGGCGTTCTCGAGGACAAATACCAGGCCTGGTCGGCTACAAGCGTGCGCCCCTACTCCACAACCTGAATGGCGCCGGCGCTGAGCTCGCGCAGCGCGTCGCGCCAGTCGTTGACCTGCTCGACAGGCAGGCTCACGCTCAAGGTGACCTCGGCGGCAAACTGGCTCTCGATCACTTCGGCCTCGAACGCGGGCAGCAGCCGTGCCAGGGGCTGGTACAGGCGGTAGGGCAGCGTCACGTGCAGCAGCACGCGCTCGACTTTTTCAAGCAACGGCAACTGCAGCAGGGCCGCCTTGACGCCGCCACTGTACGCGCGCACCAGGCCGCCGGTGCCGAGCTTGACGCCGCCGAAGTAGCGCGTGACCACGGCGCCGATGTCACCCACCCCGCTGCCCAGCAGCACCTGCAACATCGGTTTGCCGGCGACGCCGGCCGGTTCGCCGTCGTCGCTCATGCCAATTTGCGCGGTGGAGCCGGGGGCGCCCACCACGTAAGCCCAGCAGTTGTGGCTGGCATCGGCAAATTCAGTGCGCACGCGGGCCACGAACGCGCGCGCTTCTGCCAGCGTGCCCACAGCCGCCAGCGTGGTGATGAAGCGCGAACGCAGGATGATCTCCTCCGTGCGGGTTTCGCTGGCCGGAATTGGGTAGCGGGTCGTCATGAGCGCAGAGCTTGGGTCACAGGACGCGTCAACCTCAGGGCGCCGGCTGCAACAACAGATCGCCGCTGGCGCGGGTCTCGGCCATCCACCCCTCGCGTCCGGCTGAAACCCGCACCTGCCACCAGATGAGGTTGTCAGCCGTCTGCGGGCCGCCGATGATGTCCACGGTGGCGTCACGCGGCACGGTGCCCAGGATGTCACCGGCCGGTTTGTTGAGATAGCCCGGCGTGCGCCGCAGGTTGACGGCCGCGGCCGCGATGACCTGCGCGGAGCGGCCCACCGCCAATCCCTGCTCGGCGCCCTGAACCGCGGGCGGCGGAAGTGTCGCCGCGGCCGCTGCGACCACGGCCGGCGGCGTCCAGGCCGGGCCTGGGCGCACGTCCAACTCGGGGCGCACGAACAAAAAGGCCAGCAGGCACAAGAAGGCGCCAACCAGGGCAAAACCGGCCAGCAAGCCGGCGCCAAAGCGCTGCCAGATCGGTGTCACTGACGATGATGGCATGGTTGACCTCATGACAAACCGCGGTGAGGGGCATGGGACAGTTGCACGCGTGGGTCCTTTTCAAGGAGCTGCGCCAGCCCCTGCGGCAGAGTCACACTGGGGGCATAGCCGAGCAAATGTTGGGCCTTGTGCAGGTCCGCCACCATGTGTACGACCCCGCCGGTCTCGTGATCGTTGTAGAGCACCTCAGGCGCACGCCCAGCCGCGGCCGCAATGGCCTGAATCAGTTCGTTGATCGTGGTTTCCTGCCCAGATCCCACATTGATAATCTGACGGTTCACGTCAGGCGCCTGGCTGGCTGCCACCAGCGCGGAGACGACATCATCCACATAGACAAAATCACGCGTCTGCTGGCCGTTGCCAAAAACCACCAGGGAGCCGCCGGCGAGCGTCTGTTTGAGCAACTGCGGCACCACCGGTGCATGCACCGGTGGAATGCGCTGACCGGGGCCATAGGCGTTGAAAATACGCAGGGCTACTGTCTCGATGTGGTGCAACGCGCCCAGGGTGAACACATAGTGCTCGGCGGCCAACTTGGCGACCGCGTAGGGCACCTGCGGGTTCGGACGCATGGCTTCGTGCAGGGGCAGGCTGGCCTGCACGCCGTAAACCGTGGCCGACGAGGCCAGCACCACCCGCGCGACACCCACATCGCGCATCGCCTCCATGACCGCCACCGTGCCGCCGACGTTGACGTCGTTGTAGTCGCGGGCATAAAGTACCGATTCGGGCACAGAGACGCGGGCCGCCAGGTGAAAAACGCACTGCACGCTCTGCAGCAGCGACCACAGCTTGGGCACATCACGCACATCACCGCGTGTAAAGAGCACCCGGGGCGACAGCCGTGCCGGATCTCCGGCGCTGAGGTCATCCAACACGCGCACATGGTGCCCCAACTCGACCAATCGGTTCGCCAACGCTGTCCCCAAGAAACCGGCGCCGCCGGTAATCAACACTCGCATGAAGGCTGTTCATCTCCTCCTTCCGGGTAGGGTAACGCCTAGTATAGCACAAGTCAGCGGCTTGCCCTAAAGAAGCGGTCGAGAGTCGCCCACGCGGGCATTTGTAGGGGCGCACCCTTGCGGTCGCCCACGCGGGCAGGCGCAAGGCCATGCCCCTACCCCGGATTATTGAAAAGATAGCCGCGCCGGGTATAATGCGCGGCGTGAGAAGATACCCACTCAAGCCGCGCGCACTCCTGCGCGGCATACTCTTGTGTCTGGTCATTCTTGTCCTGGCCGCGCCGCCACAGCCGCTGGTTGTGCTTGGCCCGCCGCAGACTGTGCATACCGTCGCCCCAAAGATGGGCATGCATACCCGCCTGACGGACGAGGTGGAGCCGTGGAAGATCAAGCGCACGCTGCAGATGGTGCGCGAGATGGGCGCTCCCTGGGTGGTCGAATACTTCCCCTGGGCCTATCACGAGCCCGCGCCGGGACGCTTCGACTGGGCGCACGCGGACCTGGTGGTGGATCATGCGGTCACGCAGGGGCTGACGGTCATCGCCCGCCTGGGCTTTGTGCCCACCTGGGCGCGGCCGCTCGATACGACTTTTCTGTACCTGGATGAGGTACACTACGCTGACTTTGGGCGCTACGTCTACGAGTTCGTGCGTCATTTCAAGGGCCGCGTGCATTATCTCATCATCTGGAATGAGCCGAACCTGGCGCTGGAATGGGGCTACCGCCCGGTGGATGCGGCCGCGTACACCGAGCTGCTCAAGGTCAGCTACGCGCAGGCCAAAGCGGCCGACCCTGATGTGCAGGTGCTCGGCGGCGCGCTGGCGCCCACGCTGGCCCCCGCCGGCTCGGCCTACGGCCTGGATGACCTGGTCTACTTGCAGCAGATGTACGATGCCGGCGCGGCGCCCTTTTTCGACATCCTGGCCGCCCATGCCTACGGTTGGGTCTTCGACGCGAATGATCCGCCGGCGAGCGACGTGGTCAACTTCCGTCGTGTGGAGCTGCTGCGCGCGGTGATGGTGCGTAACGGCGACGGCGCCAAGAAGATCATCATCACCGAAGCCGGTTGGAACGATCACCCGCGGTGGACGAAGGCCGTGCGCCCGGCGCAGCGCATTCAGAACACCCTCGAGGCGTTCGATCTGGTCGGCCAGTGGGATTGGCTGCAGGCCCTGTGCCTGTGGGCGTTTCGCTACCCGGCCCCCACGCGCTCGTACCAGGACTATTTCACCTTCGTCGCGTCCGACTTTGTGCCCAAGCCGATCTACCTGGAGCTGCAGGCGTATCACGAAGGCGTGGAGCACGAAGGCGCGAAGTGACGCGAAGGCACGAAGCGCGAAGGCACGAAGCGCGAAGGCATGAAGGCATGAAGGCATGAAGGACAGAATTCCTAATTCAGCATTCATCATTCTCCTGGTGGTGGGGATTGCGGCGGTGTTGATTTTGCGGCCGGACGAGGATCGTTCTATGCAGCGCATCCGTGACCTGGGGGTGCTGCGGGTGGGGGTTGATCCGAGTTTTCCGCCGTTCGAGAGCCTGGACGCCAGCGGACAGATCGTTGGTTTCGATGCGGATCTGGCGGCCGGCCTGGCGCGACGCTGGGGGGTGCGCGTGCAGTTCGAGTCTATCGGCTTCGATGGCCTGCTGGACGCCATCTGGGCCGGGCGTGTGGACGCGATCATCTCCGCGCTGCCGCTGGAACCGCGCTACACCAAGGATATTGCCTACTCGCAGCCGTACTTCGAGGCCGGGCTGCGCCTGGTGACGATCACCGCGACGCCCATCGCCGCCACCACGGACCTGGCCGGCCGCAAACTGGCGGTGGAACTCGGTTCGGACGCTGACGCTGAGGCGCGGCGCCTGCGCCAGCGCATCCCCGGGCTGACCATCGTCACTTTTGCCACGCCCGCGGAGGCGCTGCAAGCGCTGGTGGATAGCGCCGCGGACGCGGCTGTGGTGGATGGCGTGACAGCGCGTCAATTCGTCGGTCAACAGGCCACGGCGCGCATCGTCGGCCCGGCGCTGACCAGCGCACCGTATGTCATTGCGCTGCCGGTCAAGGCGCGGCGGCTGCTGGTCGAGGTCAACCAGGCGCTGAACGACCTGCAAGCCGACGGCACCCTGGCCGGCCTGGAAGAGCAATGGTTCGCGGGTCTGCTCGGACCCTAAAGGCTCTCCGTATCTTGTCAATTTGTAGGGGCGCACCCTTGCGGTCGCCCACGCGGGCAGGCGCAAGGCGGCCCCCCCTGCCCCCAATCCTGGGGGAGCCGAATGCTTTTCCCCCCAGGATTGGGGGGCAGGGGAGCACTCCGGGCTGCCTGGCTGAGCAGTTACCCATAAGTGATAAAGGAAGGCGTCCATGCGTTTTGATATTTTTACCCTGTTTCCGGCCATGTTCGAGGGGCCGTTTAGTGACAGCATCATTGCGCGGGCGCTGAGCGCGGGCATCATCCAGGTGCAGACGCACAATGTCCGCGATTTTGCCGAGGGCAAGCACCAAGTTACCGATGATTATCCGTATGGCGGCGGCGGCGGCATGGTGATGAAGCCTGACCCGATCTTTCGCGCGGTGGAAGCGGCGCTGGAGATGTCCGCGCGGCAGGCGGGCGCGGACCAGGCAGACACGGCGCAAGCGACTGAGGAGGAGCCGCTGTTCATCAGCACGCCCGCGCCCTGCCCCATCATCCTGCTTTCGCCGCAGGGCCGGCCGTTCGATCAGCGCGTGGCGGCCGAGCTGGCGGGCCATGAGCGCCTGGCCCTGATCTGTGGTCGCTATGAGGGCGTGGATGAACGCGTGCGCCTGCACCTGGCGACAGATGAAATCTCCATTGGAGATTATGTCTTGTCGGGCGGCGAGTTGGCGGCGATGGTCATCGTGGATGCGGTCACGCGCCTACTGCCAGGCGCGCTCGGCTTCGAAGCTGCGCCGGCGCAGGATTCGCACGCCACGGGCCTGCTGGAATATCCGCACTTCACCCGGCCGCCGTCGTTTCGGGGCTACCATGTGCCGGAAATCCTGCTTTCGGGTCATCATGGCCGCGTGGCGCAGTGGCGTCGCCACGAAAGTCTGCGCCGCACGCTGGCCCGCCGCCCTGATCTGCTGGCGCGGGCGGTTCTGGGCAAGAAGGATCTGGTCTTTCTGCGCACGTTAGGTTGGGAAAAGCCGTAGCGGACGAGTCTACGAGGAACGCAGCGTGACCTCGGCGATGCGTACCTGGAGCCAACGGAACCCAGCCTCTGGCAGGTTCAGACGCAGAAGGTAGAAAGCATCTGGTTCGGGATGTTGATAGGCCCAGAAATCGTCACGTCCACGCACGGGGTGCAGCGGAAAGTCGCTGGCGGCGCCGTCGTAGGGGAGCGTGTGCAGGCGAAAGCCGCGCAGCACTGGCGCCTGCGTCTGTTGCAGCGAGCAGATGAGGTAGACCGCGTCGGGATAGGTGGCCTGGCGCGCATCGGTGGCCGACGGGTAGGCCGGCGACGACGGGTGCGAATGATAGATGGCGATCATCTCCTCGCCCGCCTCCTCGAAATCGAACTGGCGCAGGAGGATGGTTGGATCCACGGTGTAGTTGAAGCGGCGGTCCGCGGCCACGTTGGTTGCTGGCAGCAGGCCGGTGACGATCCCGTCGCGGCCGCGCAGGATGCCGCACACCTCCTCAGGCCAGCCCGCGCGCGCGTGGGCGATGATCTCCGCCTGCATCGCCGCGGGTACGATGAGTTGACCACCGTGGTTGGACATCGTCAATCGGCCCCGGAGTCATCCGCAAGGTCGGAGAAGAAGGGGTTGGTGCGCTTCTCACGGCCCACGGTGGTGGCCGGCCCGTGCCCAGGCAGAACAGCGTAATCATCCGGCAAGGTGAAGATCTGCTGGCGGATGCCGTCCAGGAGCTGGCGGTGGTTGCCGCCCGGTAAGTCGGTGCGCCCAATCGAGCCGGCGAAAAGCGCATCGCCCACGAAGGCCCGGCGCCCGGCGTGGTCCACAAAGGTGATGCTGCCCGGCGAGTGTCCGGGCGTCCAGCGCATCTCCAGGGTCTGACGTCCCCATGTCACCGTAGTGCCCGGAATCAGGAAGCCATCCACGGTGGGCGGCTCACCGGGGTCGAAGCCAAGCCAAAGCATGACCCGCTGGCGCATGTCGGCCACGTAGGGCAGATCGGCCTGATGCAGGTAGAAGGGCATGCCGGTCGCGGCCTTCAGGTCGCGTACGCCCATGATGTGGTCGAAATGGGCGTGGGTGTTGACGATCTGCGTCAGGCGCCACTGATGTTTGGTCAACACACGCAGCACATCGTTCGCCTGGTCGCCCGGATCAATCACAACAGCCTCACGCGTCTCCTCACAGCCCAGGAAATAGCAGTTGACCTGCAACGCGCCGACGACGATCGAATCCACGATCATAAATCTACTGCCTCCCCTATCATCCAAATCTCATCATCGTCAAGAACCCGCCAGGTAGCGGCGGCGACGATCAACAGTTTACCACAGGTGGTGCTTTTCCTTCAAGGCCGGCCTGCGTCACTGTGTGGGCCATCGTTTGACCATCCGGCATTACATGGTACAATGCACCGTGCTGACCCAGTGCGTCATGCGTATTCTCTGGCCCCCAGAACCCGCGCTCCCCTGCGCTGCTCACAACCGTTCGACACCAAGTGAGGATAGAATGGCACCAAAAACCACCGGCCCGACCTGGAAACCGGCCGACATGATTCGCCTGATCAACAAGACCGGCGACAACGTTCACCTTCATCTGAACACCGGCGAATTTCGCCTCGACGCCCACCGCAGCATGAAGTTCACGGCCTCGATCCTGGAAAGTGCCCAGGTCAAGGAACTGCTGAGCAGCGGCGCTGTGGCGTGGGAAAAAATAAAGTGAGCATGACCCAGCAAAAATTGCCCACGCTAGTATTGATTGACGGCTACTCGCAGGCTTTTCGCGCCTATTACGGCGTGCCGCTGCAGATTGCAACCAGCCACGGCGAGCAGACGAATGCCGTGTATGGCTTCACCTCGATGTTGCTCAACGTCATCGCGGATGAAAAGCCCGATTACATTGCGGTAGCCTTCGACGTGGGGCGCACCTTCCGCCATGAGCAGTTCGAGGGCTACAAGAGCACGCGGGCGAAGATGCCCGATGACATGGCCAGACAGGTGCCGCGCATCCGCCAGGTGGTCGAGGCGCTCAACATTCCCATCTTCGAGATCGAAGGGTACGAGGCAGACGACCTGATCGGTGCGTTGTCGCGCCAGGCCAGCGCGCAGGGCGTACACTCCATCCTGGTCAGCGGCGACCGCGACCTGTTTCAGTTGGTCAACGAGCATGTGCGCGTGCGCTACACGGCCGGCGGGCCGAAACCAAAAACCTCGATCTACGACGTGGCCGCGGTCACGGAACGCTATGGCCTGACGCCGTCGCAGGTGATTGACTACAAGGCGTTGGTCGGCGACACCTCCGACAACATTCCGGGCGTGCCAGGCATCGGCGAGAAGACGGCCACCACCCTGCTGCAAACCTTTGGCACGCTGGACAATCTGCTGGCCCGCCTGGCTGAGGCCAAGCCGCCGCGGGCGCGGGAGGCCATTGCCGGCCACCTCGAGCAGATCGCGCTGGCGCGGCAGCTTGCCACGATCATCACCGAACTGCCGGTCACACTGGACCTGAACGCGTGCCGCACGCGTGATTTCGATCACAGCCGCGTGGTGGCCCTGTTCCGCGAGTTGGAATTCAAGAGCCTGATCGAGCGCCTGCCGCAGAGCGAGGCCGCGCCCGCGGAGGCGGAGCCGGCCGCAGTCACTGACGACCAAGCGCAGGCCGGCGTGGCGTATCGGCTGCTCACGACGGAGAGCGAACTGGCGGAGATCGTGGCCCTGTGCCGGGCCGCGCCGCTGGTGGCCTTCGATGTGGAAAGCACCAGCACCGATCCGATGCAGGCGCAGTTGGTGGGCGTGGCGCTCTCCTGGGCCGAAGGGCACGGCGCCTATGCCGCGGTCGCGCTCGACAATCCGCCGCCCAGCACCGTCCTGCGCGAAACGTCTGACTTGCCGCTGTTTGCCGTGATGCCAGACGCGGAGATGACGCGGTCAGGCGCCAGCGTGGCCGAAACCCAAGCCGTGGGCCTGCCGATCGGGACCTTGCGCCGGGTGCTGGGGCCGCTGCTGGCTGATCCCAGCGTCGCCAAAGCCGCGCACAACGCGTCCTATGACATGACCGTGCTGAACGAAGCGGGGATGCCGGTCAACGGGCTGGCCTGGGACACCATGCTGGCCGCCTGGCTATGCGAACCCAGCTCGCACAACCTGGGCCTGAAAGATCAGGCGCTGGCGCGCTTGGGCATCGCGATGACAGAGATCCAAGCCTTGATCGGCAAGGGCAAGGCGCAGATCACCATGGACCAGGTAGAGCCGGCCAGGGTGGCGCGCTACGCCAGCGCCGATGTGGACATGACGCTGCGCCTGGTGCCTTTGCTGCAGACCGAGATGGCGCAGAAACGCCAGACCGAACTGTTCGACACGGTGGAGATGCCGCTGGTGCCGGTCATCTGCGCCATCGAACGGGCCGGTGTGCTGCTGGATGTTCCCTTCCTCAAGCGGATGGAGCTCGATCTGGCGCAGCGGCTGACATTGCTGATCCAGGAAATTCACGCGCTGGCCGGCCTGGCGTTCAACATCAACTCGACGCAGCAGTTGGCCGACGTGCTGTTTGGCAAGCTGGCGATTCCCGCCACCAGCCTGGCGCGCACCCCCACCGGCAAGATCAGCCTGACGGCCGGGGTGTTGGAGGGGATGGCGGGCAAGCATCCGATCATTGACAAGATCCTGGAATATCGGCAGTTGGGCAAGCTGCAGTCCACCTACGTGCTGGCGCTGCCCAACCTGATCAACCCGCGCACGGGCCGCGTGCATACCAGCTTCAACCAGGCCGGCGCGGAGACCGGGCGCCTCTCCAGCTCCAACCCAAATCTGCAGAATATCCCCATTCGCACCGAGATCGGGCGCCAGGTGCGCCGCGCGTTCATTGCGCCAACGGGCTGGCAGCTCATCGCGGCCGACTATTCGCAGGTAGAGCTGCGCATCGTGGCCCACGCCAGCCGCGACCCCAACCTGCTCGGCGCGTTCGAGCGCGGCGAAGACGTTCATGCCAGCACGGCCGCCGCGGTCTACGGCGTGCCGTTGGCTGAGGTGACCAAAGCGATGCGCGCGCGGGCCAAGACGGTCAACTTTGGGCTGGTGTACGGGCAGGGCGCCTATGGCCTGGCGCAGCAGACCGGCATGACGACCAGTGAGGCGACGGAGTTCATCAGCCGCTACTTCACGATCTATGCCCAGGTGAAGACCTATCTGGACAGCCTGCGCGTGCAGGCCAGCCAGGTTGGCTATGTGGAGACGCTGCTGGGGCGGCGGCGCTACTTTCCCGAACTGGCGCCCAGCGCCAAGACGCCGTTCAACGTGCGCCAGGGGCTGGAACGCGCCGCGATCAACGCGCCCATCCAGGGCACCTCGGCCGACATCATCAAACTGGCGATGATTCGCCTGGCGCAGCGCCTGCAGGAGGCCGGGCTGCGCGCGCGCATGATCTTGCAGGTGCATGATGAGTTGGTGCTGGAAGCGCCCGAGGCTGAGATTGACCGCGCCGTCGCCCTCGTGCGCGAGGTGATGAGCAATGCCTTTACCCTCTGCATCCCGCTCAAGGTGGATGTCGAAGTGGGGCCAAATTGGCTGGAGACTGAAGCGTACTGAAGGATACTGAAGGATGAAGGATACTGAAGGATACTACATGAAACTAATCGCTGAACAACTCGCCGATGTCGTGGCCGCGGCGGTGCAGGCGGCGCAGGCGGCGGGTCAACTGCCCACGCTGGCCCTGCCTGACATTCCGATCGAGCGGCCCAAGCGCAAGGACCAGGGGGATTGGGCCACGGCGCTGCCGCTGCAGATCGTGCGGCCGGTCAATGAGGCGCGCCTGGCGCAGGACGCAGGCAAACTGACGCCCTTGCAGATTGCGCAGGTCATCGCGCAGCAGGTGCAGCAGATGGCGCATCCGGCCCTGTCCAGCGTTAGTGCGCTGCCGCCCGGCTTCGTCAACTTTCACCTGGCGCACGACTGGCTGACCGGCCAGGTGGATGACATCCGCGGCCAGGGCGAGGCCTGGGCCACGCTGACGGAGGGCCAGAATCGCCGCATCCAGGTGGAATTTGTCAGCGCCAACCCCACCGGCCCGCTCCACTTTGGCGGCGCGCGCAATGCCGTTTTTGGCGACACCCTGGCGCGGGTGATGACCGGCGCGGGCTATGACGTGCAGCGCGAGTTCTACATCAACGACGCCGGCAATCAGATTCGCAAGTTCGGCGCCTCCCTGCTGGCGCGCTACGCGCAGGCGTTGGGCATTGCCCGGCCGCTGCCAGAGGACGGCTACCAGGGCGCCTACCTGGCGGAATGGGGCGCCCAATTGGCCGCGGCGCACGGTCGCCAGTTCCTGGACATGCCCGAAGAGCGGGCCATCACTGAGTTGACCGACCTGGCGCTGCAGATGGCCCTGGACGGTCTGCGCACGGACATGGCGCGCCTCGATGTCCACTTCGACCGCTGGTTCTCCGAGCGCTCCCTCTTCCGTGACGGCGCCTACCAGACCGTCCTGGCGCTGCTCGAGGCCAAAGGCCTGCTCTATCACAAGGATGACGCGCTCTGGTTTGCTGCCAGCCAATTTCCCGGCAACGAAAAGGACGAGGTGATCATCCGTCGCAACGGTGAGCCGACCTATCTCGCTTCGGACATTGCCTATCATTATGACAAGTTCGTGCGCCGTGGCTTCGAGCGTGTGATTGATGTCTGGGCCATTGACCACCAGGGACACGTGCCGCGCATGGCAGCGGTGATGGCGGCGCTGGGCCTGGACCCGGCGCGCTTGACGATTCCGCTCTATGCCCTGGTCAAGCTGAAGCGCGGCGGCGAAGAGGTCAAGCTCTCCAAGCGTGCAGGCGACATCGTGACCCTGACCGAGGTGGTGGATGAGGTGGGCGCGGATGCGGTCCGTTTCTTGCTGCTGACGCGCGCGGCCGAGAGCGAGATGGAGTTCGATCTCAAGCTGGCCGCGGAGCAGAGCAGCGAGAATCCGGTGTATTATGTGCAGTACGCCCATGCCCGTATTTGCAGCATCCTGCGCCGCGCGCACGAGGCGCAGGTGGTCCTTGACGAGACCGCGGACGTGACCCTGCTGCACCATGCCTCCGAAATGGCGCTGCTGCGCAAGATGCTGGAGTTGCCGGAGATCATCGCGCTGGCGGCCAAGCACCTGGCGCCCCATCACCTGACTTACTATGCGCAAGACCTGGCCAACGCCTTTCACATCTTCTACCGCGATTGTCGGGTCATGTCCAGCGATCCGGCCGATGCGGAGATCGGTCAGGCACGCCTCAAGTTGGTGGACGCCTGCCGCTTGATGCTGGCGCGCACGCTGCACCTGATGGGCATGAGCGCGCCAGAGCAGATGTAAAACGATGTAAAACATTGCAACGAGGTTGTTGAACGCACATGCAAACGCTGAAAACGAATGGCCCTGGTCGGGTCCTGGTCTCGGATCCGCTGGCGGCGGTCGGGCTTGAGTTGCTGTTGAAACACGGGTTGACGGTTGACGTACGCACCGGTCTCAAGCCGGCCGAGTTGATCGAAATCATCCCCGCGTACGATGCCCTGTTGGTGCGCAGCGAGACCAAAGTCAGCGCGGCCGTGCTTGGCGCGGGCAAGCAGCTCAAAGTGGTGGCGCGCGCGGGCGTGGGCGTGGATAACATTGACCTGGACGCGGCCACCAACCTGGGTGTGCTGGTGGCGAACGCGCCCGGCGGCAACACCATCTCTGTGGCCGAACACACCGTGGGGCTGCTGCTGGCGTTGGCGCGCAACATTGCGCAGGCCGATGCCTCGCTGCGCGCCGGCGAGTGGAAACGCAGCCGCTTCATGGGCACCGAGGTGCGCGGCAAAACCCTGGGCTGCCTGGGTCTGGGCCGCATCGGCGCGGAGGTGGCGCGGCGGGCGCAGGGCCTGGCCATGGACGTGATCGCGTACGACCCGTACATTTCGGCCGAAATGGCGGCCCATCTCAACGTCACATTGGTGTCGCTGGAGACCCTGGTCGCCAGCGCCGACTTCATCACCGTACACTTACCGTTGACCGAGGAAACCAGCAGGATGATCAACGCGGACGCGCTGGCGCGCATGAAGCCGGGCGTGCGCCTGATCAACTGTGCGCGCGGCGGCATCATTGACCAGGCCGCGCTGCTGGCCGCGCTGGACAGCGGTCACGTGGCCGGCGCGGCGCTCGACGTGTTCGAAAAGGAGCCGCTGCCGCCAGACAGTCCGCTGCTGCGCCATCCGAAAGTCGTCATCACGCCACACATCGCCGGTTCCACGGTCGAGGCGCAGGATCAGGTGGCGGTGGATGTGGCCGAGCAGGTGATTGATGTGCTCTCCGGCCGCGCGGCGCGCTACGCGGTCAACGCGCCGTTGATGGCCCCGCGCGATCTGCCCTTCCTGGCGCCCTATCTGAACCTGGCCGAACGCCTGGGACGGGTGGCGGTGCAGTTGGGCGGCAAGAACCTGAAATCGTGCGCGATCACCTACAGCGGCGCCCTGGCCGAATATGATCTCTCTTCGGTGACGGCCGCGGTCATCAAGGGCATGCTGCAATCAGTGGTGGACGTGCGCGTGAACATCATCAACGCGATGCGGCTGGCCGGCCAGCGCGGGCTGGCCGTCAGCGAGCAGAAGACGCTGCGCACGTCACAGTACGACAACCTGATTAGCGTGCAGGTGATGAACGGCGGCGGCGCGCGCAAGGTCAGCGGCGCGCTGGTGCAGGACGAGCCGCATATTGTGGGCCTGGATGACATTTGGGTAGATTTTCCCGCGCAGGGGCACCTGCTGCTGACGCGTCACCATGACCGGCCCGGCATCATCGGCCGCATCGGCACCATGCTGGGCGACGCCGATGTCAACATCTCGTTCATGCACGTCGGCCGCCAGACCCCCCGCGGCGAAGCGATCATGGTGCTGGGCACCGACGAGCCGATCCCCGAGGCGCTGTACGACCTGGTCAAGGACGTCAGCCATACGTATTGGGTCCAGGCCATTGCACTCTGATGGGTAAACTCGTCTATTCGACAGATCCCGAGCCAGCGCCGCTGCCGCCCGCGCCGCAGGCGGCGGAAAAGCCGCTCAAGCAGCAGACGGCCACGGTGGCGCGTGACCGCAAACGGCGCAAGGGCAAGACTGTGACCGTCATCAGCGGCTTGCAGCACAACCCGGACGCCTTGCGCGAGCTGCTCAAGAACCTGCAGAAGCACCTGGGCACTGGCGGCACGATCAAGGATGGCGAGAAAGGCCCGGAGATCGAGGTTCAGGGCGATCACCGCGAGCGCGCGGGCGCGCTGTTGATCGAGCTGGGGTACAAGGTGAAGGTCAGTGGTGGATAATGCCAGGCTCCAGGAGACCGGGTTGCGCGCAGGGACCCGGTCTCTATACTGCAAGCGGGCACGAATTGCGCCTGTTGCCGTAGGCGGAAGGGTGAAGTCTACCCCCGCTGGCAGCATATCTTGCTTTCGCCATGCCGCCGAACCTGTTAGCCGGCGTTGGCGGCTGCTCGCCTGGTTTCTTTTTTTGCTCTGGCCGCTGTTAGCCTGCGGCCGCTTCGAGCCGCGGCCGACGCCCACCCCCGCCCCGCCCACCGCCACCGCGACCCCCCAACCGACGCGGGCGCCAACCGCCACAGCCACGCCGGCCGCCACCCCCACCCAGGAGGCGACCGCCACCTTCACGCCAACGCCGCTGCCGGGCAGCGCGCTGCGCGTGGGACAGCCGGCGCGGGTCGTGGCGCCGCAGGGAGTCAATATCCGCAATGCCGCGACAACACGCGGCCAGCGCATTGGCCGCTTTGGCGCCGGCGTCAAGGTGACGGTGCAAGAAGGGCCGGTGGACACGGATGGCTACCGTTGGTGGCGCGTGTCGGACAGCGGCGGCAAGGCCGGCTGGGTCGCGGAGCGGGACAGCACGACCGTCTGGCTAACCGCGCAGATCGGCGATCCGCGCCCCGTAGACCGGCCGGTGCAGGCCAGCGACACAGTGGTGATCACGGCCGATGGGGTGGCCTTGCGATCCTTTCCCGGCAAGAATACGACGTTGCTACGCGAAATGCCGCGCGGCGCCAAGCTCGCCCTGCTCGAGGCGCCGGTGGATGTGGACGGACTGCGCTGGTGGCACGTGAAGAACGAGAAGTACGACGGCTGGGCCGCGGAGAGCAGCGGCAGTCAGCGGCTGTTGTCGCCGGTGGAGTGAAGCAGCAGAGGCGGACCCTGGAAATAAAAAAACCAGGGCAGAAGTCCCCCGCTCCTCTGCCCTGATCTCGTAAAGTACCGAAGCACCTTACGAGCGAGAGTATACAGGAAGGCAGCGACCTCGTCAAGCAGTTTGTCATGACGAACGTATAACAATGCAAGACACAACAACTTTGAATGAGGTGTTCGACCTGGCGAGAAGGCTGTCGCCACGCGACAAGATTCGCCTGATCGGGTATATGGCATCGGAGATCGAGCGCGATCTCCTTTCAGGGCATCCCAAACCGCGCAAGTCCCTATGGGGTCTCTGGGCCAATTTAGGCCCGGCGCCATCTGCTGAGGAAATTGACGAGGCACGCCCTTTGTCTTGGAGATGATGGGGGCCTGGAACATTCAGGACCAGGCGTTTCGTCACTGGTTGGCAGAAGAAGCCAGCCTGTATGACGGGAGAACGTCAGCCGCGTAGGCCAGCGAAGCCAAAATATCTTCGTCGCTGAGTTGGGGGTATGCTTGCCGAATCTGGCCGTAGCTCATGCCGTCGGCCAGGCTGCCGATGATCATCGCAACGGGAATGCGAGTACCCTTGATGCATGGGTCTCCATGGTGGAGGTCAGCATCTACGATCACTCGATCTTGCCAGTGAATGCGTCTCATGGATGCCTCCAAAACGTGACATAGACAACCGAGCTATCGCGGACGCACACCGAACGAACCGACACCAGATCTGGGTATTCCTCGTTCGCAACGATCTCCTCACGCATGATAGGCTCTCGACTGCATTTCATTCAGCGCCTGGTGCACTGCTGCAACCATCTTACTTGTGGAGCGCGCTATTGGCGTCTTGCGCGCCGGTAGTTCGAGGTTGTCTTGTTCCGTAGGGTAAGATCGGATCAGAACCGAGCCAGGAATTCCCGTGACCTGTTCAAGACGGCGAATCATTGGCAACGTCAGGGGCCGTTTGCGGCCCAGAATTTCTGAAACACGTCCTCGGCTGCGAGGTACGGTTCCAACTGCTTGCGTGTCCAGCCGCGGCTCTCCATGAAATACTCCAGCGCGGCGATAGGATCGGGCGACGGCAAGTCGTAACGATCCCTTTTCGTAGGCTTCGACCAGCGTTACCAAAATATCGAGCGTGTCGCTTTCCGGCGTGCCCGGCTCAGCATCCCAAAGCTGCTCGATCTCCT
This sequence comes from Candidatus Amarolinea dominans, assembly GCF_016704685.1. Lineage (NCBI taxonomy): Bacteria > Bacillati > Chloroflexota > Caldilineae > Caldilineales > Candidatus Amarolineaceae > Candidatus Amarolinea > Candidatus Amarolinea dominans. The sequence goes on along the minus strand of NZ_JADIZS010000005.1, from coordinate 932 downwards.
GCAGCGCGGCATGGTAGTCTTCGTCATTCCGAATGGGTTTTAGCGCCATAGTTCATCTTATACTTCATGAGTGAGAATTCGACAAATCGCCGATCTTGCGGTCGTCGAGGCCCGCCGGCCAACCGTAGGCCGCCAGCACGGCCGCATCCAACCGCTTGTGCGCCTGATCCAGCCAGGTAGGCCGCTGATTTCCTCCGGTACATGGCCGGTATGACCGGTTGCCACAACAAGCGTAAAGTGATAGAATGGCAGCAACCGACCGTTTGATGCCCTGGATGAGGTCAAGGTGAAGCAGGAATGACACACAAGCTCGGCAACCCATCTGATCTGCCTGTGTCCACAGCCTGGTTGTTCCCGGAGTATAACTTCGCCACCATGGATGTGCGCAGGCATCGCTATGTGATCATGGAGCGTATCCTCGAACGCGGCGACTGGAGCGAGATCAACTGGCTCTTCGATCAGTACAGCACGCGTGGCGTGCGCGCCTGGATGCGCCGCTGGGGATTTCGTGCGCTCTCACGGCGATCCTTTGCCCTTTGGAAGCTCGTACTCAACATCCGGCGCTTCGATGCCCCAACCTGGGCGCTCGAGACGCAAGGGGAAAAGTGGTGATCGCATGTCCATCCAGGGCGACGTATCACGGCCAACCCATCCCCGGCGCCTGGTGAGGCACAGGCAAAGAAACGAGATCATATTCCAACCCTAACTGCCTGCCTCCCCGTGTTGGTCAGCAGATGCCCGGGCGCTGATGCGCGCCCCGGCCATTTTCATCTACCAACTCTCGATCGCCGAAAAACCCAAATGCGCGCGCTCTGACCGTCACCGGCCGAAACGATGCGTTTGCTGTCCGGGCTATATGCCGCGGACCTGACCCAATCCGTGTAGCCCTCCAGCGTGCGCAGCAGGTCTCCCGTCTCGCCATCCCAAATGCG